>NZ_AYMH01000022.1:0-100521 GCF_000633475.1 Bacillus sp. H1a
GATGGATGTGGGGTAGCACCATCAAAACGCAGATTTCATACGCTAAGCAAAATTTTATAATGGCTTGTTAAACTAAAATAATGATAACTAGTTTCTTTTAACTAAACGGCAATACATTTTCGTATTACCTTGAAATATTATATTAAAATTTTAATTTATTTTTTCTAAGGTACTCTTCCATACTACTTATATTTTGAGTTTCATCTGCCAATGCGATATAACCATCAGGTCTAATCAGAAAAGCAGAACCAAATTTAATACCTGCTTTCTGTACTCCTTGACTATACGGGAATGTATGCAAAAGAAGATTATTTTCTTTTGCAAAGTTACTTAAATCAGGAGTTACATCTCCATATACATGTAACTGCCAATCAAAAGATTCAAGTGGTGCAAAATTATCTGTATCATCAAAAGGGATCCATGGTAAACGATCGCCTCCATGAATTTTACCTACATTCCCTTTAGCGAGCTTACTGTTTCGATAGTTAATCCGTATTTGCGAAACAACTTTAAACATCGTTTTCCTAACTATTGAAAACTTAGTCATCTTAGGGATAATAACTGGAATTAAGTATTGGCGATTGAACTTTTTACATACGCCGTTACCAACAATAGAAGTAAATACTCTATCTGTCGTTGCGACTAAAGTTTTGGCAAATTGTATTCTTTCTTGTTCATAAGAATCTAGAATAGATTCATCAGCTTTTCCTTGAATCACAGCCCCAAGTTTCCATGATAAATTTACTGCATCACCAATACCCGTATTCATTCCTTGTCCCCCTGCTGGACTATGTATATGTCCAGCGTCTCCTGCAATAAAAACACGTCCTTTTCTAAAATGTTCACTTACCCTATGGTGTACTTTGTATGTTGAATACCAATTCAATTTCGTAATCTTTAACTCCGTGTTTTTCTTTATATATGGTTCAATTAAAGAAAAACCGGATTCTTTGTTTTCTTCTTTCATTAAATCCTCAGGTATTATTCCAATTAAACGTAAAGATCCAGAAGTACGAATCGGCATAACAATCATCAATCCGTCTTCAAAAAGCCTCATTTGAAAACCAATATTTTCTCTGTTTTCAGTTTGTACATCTGCTACATAAAAGGTTTGTTTGTATGTGCCACCAGGAAAAGTCAAGTCTAATCCCTTTCTTACTGAACTATGTGCACCATCACATCCACACAAATAACTATAAACATTTTTTTCTTCAACACCATTCTGTATTGTAACGACGTTCACATGGTCATCTTTCTGATTAAATGATACAAGCTCAGTATCCCATTCTACATGGACCCCTTTAGCTTCTAACTGTTCAATTAAAAACTTTTCATGTTCATCTTGTGGGAAGCTTAGCATAAAGGGATAACGACTTTGGCCTTTCCCCATATTCTCAAAGTTGAATTTAGCCTTCAATGTTGTATTCCTATAAAATTGCATATTAACAAATTTAATTCCTTTTTGTACGACCTGATCTGCAAACCCAAACTGACGATAGAACTCTAATGTTCTTGCTTGCACACCCATAGCTCTTGAAGTTTCTCCCGGGCCTTTATTTTTATCGATAATTCTAAAAGGGATTCCTTGTTTTGTAAGTCCAATAGCTAAAACTAATCCAGTTGGTCCAGCTCCAACAATTAACAATTGATTCTTCATAAACTTCCCTCCCCATTTCTAAGCGAAATAACGAACAACGTGTTGTTTTATTTTATTTCAAATTATAATCTTGAATAAAACTCCTAACAATAATCAAAAATGATGGATGTGTCGTATATCCGACATATACTCTTAATGTGTTGAAAAAATTCAGATGGAATATTGCTTGCGTAATATATATAGCGATTTACGAGTCGTTCGTACAAAAGAAGCCATCCGAGATGCCTTTGTGGAATTGATGGAAGAAAAAGCAACTATACCGTGAAGGGTCACCCTATCATTTCAGGAAACTGTGACGCAAATTAACCGGTACCTTATACGTCAAGAACCGGTTAATGAAATGAATGAGCCAAGAATATTTATATTGTATAAACTTCAGAAAACATATGGTTACACTCTTCTTACACATAACCCGTTTCTTCCCTTGCTAATTTAACTTCAACACTGCACTAACCGGATTATGATCACTGTTTTCAAACTTCAAATCATGCCCTTGTACGCTTACAATCTCCACATTTGGAGAGACTAAAAAACCATCAATAATCGTAACAAAGTTCTCACCTTCAACATAGCTCTTCACATTGTCACGAACTGTCCAAACAGTATCATCAACAGCCCACTGGAACCCACCATCAGTGAAATCTTCTGGTAACTGTACTAACCACTCTGGCCAGTCTTCTTTAAACCTCGAATCCTTTAACTGCACATCAGATAATAGTTGATTCCAGTCTCCACCAAGCACAATATAATCGCCATTTATGTAATGTTTATTCATATACTCTTTCAAAAACTCAACTTGTTGCTTTCGAATGTTTCCACCCTTATCATATGCAGATAAATGAACGTTCACCATTCGTAAATATTTTCCGTTATCAACTGGAACCTTATGCTCAACAATCGCTCGATCTACGTCGAATAATTGACGAAGCCACATTTCTCTTCCAGGAAGCTGATATCTCGTCACTTCTTCTACTTTATATTTTGAAAACGAACCAAGTCCACTGTTCGTATATCCGTGTGGCTTCTTAATTGGTACCGGCACCCACTGCACATTAAAGTTATCACCAAACGTAGACGCATGATCTTTCAGTCCATCTTGAAACGCCTTATACTGATTCACATCAAATGAACGAAGTGACTTCTCATCCATCTCTTGCGTTAATATAAAATCAGAATCTTCCTTTTGTAAGAAAGACAGCATATTGCTGATATTCTTTTCTGTTTGCTCTTTACTACTAGAGCGCGAACCCTTTCCTCCGTCTAAGAAGAAATCTTGATCTTTATCTAAACCGCCGAAGCCAATATTAAACGTTGTCACCTTAAACTCTTTCCCGACTTTAAGAACGCGCTCATTATTATTGGTCACCATCAATTTCTCAACATCCTTATGCTTCACATTCTTAATCGCCACATAAGTAATAAATGCTGTGAAAGCACCAAATACCGAGCCTGTCCCCCATAATAAACCTTTCATTGTCTTCTTCAATCTCATGACTCCTTTATTCTCTTTTTATAGTTTGTATATGTGATATTTTAATTTGTTTCTATGTTTAAAATATATAACGTAACTCTAAAGGCTTCAAGTACGATAAAAGGGATTGAAGCGATTGACTGAAGATGCATATTATACGTTCAGGTCTAAAAAAGAATTCAAATTAACCCCAAACAACACCTCGCCTCTCGTATTCCATTCTATATTCAACGGCAGCCGCAATTTTGGAGCTTGCGAACCTTTCCGTGATCCAAAGTCCCAAATCAAGTCCTGAAGTGACTCCTCTTGCGGTGATAATATTCCCTTGATCCACAATTCTGTAACGAAGAAGCTCTGCCCCGTATTCACTTATTTCATTCTGCGCCAAATGGTGCATCGTCGCCTTTCGACCATTCAATATACCGGAAGCAGCTAGTAGCATACCTCCTGTACAAACGCCAGCAACGATCGTTCCTTCGTCGTGCATCTCTCTAATCATTTCAGTCAAGATTCCAAGCTCTGCTTGCTTTCGTGCCCCATGTTCAGCTTTATGATTCCAGCCACCACCAGGTACAATTAACAAATCTGGACGATTATCCATTCGTAAAAAATCATTTAGTTTGACCGTAACTCCAAACGAAGTAGTAATTTCTTGTTTTGGTTCACTTGATATTAGTTCAACCGTAAATGGAGCCCCTTCTTCTATCGCTCTTTTAAGTACCTCAAAAGGTGCGAAAGAGACAAGCTCTCCGAAGCCGTCAAACAATACAATTTGTATTTTCATTTTTAGAACACCTCATATGCTTTCTTTTGTGAATCGTAGACATATATAACGATTCAGCGATTTATTGTACTCCTAAATCAAAGTGAAACTTGTAAGGTACGCCTAAATTATTCTAATAAAAAATAATATCCTACATAATTAAACACATTTGTAAACCCTATATTTTCCACCACGGCAACAGAAGGCCTATTCGATTCCATACAGTCCCAATATGGAATGATATCATTCTCCAAACACTCTTTTACAAAACTATGAGCTATTTTTTGAGCTAATTTTCTCCCCTGATGACCTTCTATCGTTTCAATATCTATACAGTGTATATTTTCAAAGATAAATCCTGAAAAACAAATACTTACAATCATATTGTCATAAACAATACAATAGCCAATTCCCTCATTGAAAAAGCGTTCCGGTGAAGACCAAAACTCTAAAATTTTTGATTGTAAAAATTCAATGTTCTTAAATGAATTTTCATTATTTTCATAGAGAGTTTTACTCACTTTCAATACTGTATACCCTTGTTCAGTTTTAGGTTCATAATTATCTTTATAATCCTCTTTTTTTAGCGTATACACTCTTTGATCCCAACTTTTTAATTGACGATGCTGAAATATTCTTTCAATTGTTTTATTCCACTCTGAATGATTACCGATTCCTTCAAAGCAATTTAGTCCAACCTTTCTCGCTTCAGGTACTATTACATTATCAATAAAACTATTAATTTCTTTATTAAACTCTTCATTTTCTGCATTTCCAATAAAAAAGAAGCTATCATTATTTCCTAACCAAATAAGTCCTGAATTAGGAGACGAAATGTTATCTACAAATATACGACCAGGATTAATCCCTGCAATTACAGCTTTTACTTCTAATTGCCCTTGTTCATTTACTAAACCGCTACATTTACAAAAAATATTTTTGCTCAATTCAGAAATCATAAGTTAAACCGCCTTTCTGAAATCTTTCTATTCTAACTTTATCATCCCAACAGAATATTCTCTATTTTTTTCGATAGTTTGTGTAAACCAATGCAGTAGTGACTATGTATAGTAAAAAGAGCCAATCTCCTATACAATAGAAGATTGGCTCTTTACTTTATTTATTCACCGGTTTCAGAAAATCGTTTAATCCGTTCACCGATTTCATTACGAACACGTTGAAACTCAGACCACTCTTTTCCTGCCGGATCATCAAATCCCCAATGAACACGATTCACATGCGGAGGTGTAGAAGGACACACAGAATCAGCATGACTACAAAGAGTAACAACTAAATCAGCATTATTTAAAATGTTTGAATCAATCATATCTGATGTTTGATTTGTTATGTCGATATTTACTTCATTCATCGCTTTAATAGCATTTGGATTTACTCCATGCGCTTCAATCCCAGCAGAGTATACATTCCACTTATCTCCTAAGTATTGTTTGCCCCAAGCTTCTGCCATTTGGCTTCGGCATGAATTTCCTGTGCATAAAAAGTAGATCGTCTTTTTGTTTTCCATGTTGTTTTCCACCTTTGTTTTTAATTTCATACTGGTTGATCATTAAAATATTTACGCTTAAACCAAAAAGCGACATTTACAAGTGCAATCATTACAGGTACTTCAACTAACGGTCCGATGACGGCTGCAAATGCCGCACCTGAATGAATACCAAACACACCAACTGCTACAGCAATCGCTAATTCAAAGTTATTACTACCTGCTGTAAATGCTAACGTTGTTGTTACCGGATAATTTGCACCAATTTTTCTTCCCATAAAGAAAGAAACGAAAAACATCACGATAAAATAAATGAATAACGGAATTGCTATTCTTACTACATCTAGTGGTACGCTAACAATCATTTCTCCTTTTAAAGAGAACATAACGATGATCGTAAATAGCAATGCAATTAATGTAATTGGACTAATCTTAGGTATAAACACCTTTTCATACCACTGTCTTCCTTTTAGCTTCACTAGTACAAAGCGTGTCAACATACCTGCAATAAAAGGAATTCCCAAATAGATAAATACTGATTTCGCAACTTCTACCATTGTAATACTAACAATAGCCCCTTCAATTCCTAACCATTCTGGGATTACTGTTACAAATACGTATGCATAAATCGAGAAAAATAACATTTGAAATACCGAATTAAAAGCAACTAAACCTGCTGCATATTCTTTATCACCATCAGCAAGATCGTTCCAAACAATTACCATTGCAATACAACGTGCTAAACCAATCATAATGAGCCCGACCATGTATTCTGGTTTATCAGGAAGAAAAATAATTGCTAAAACAAACATAAGTACAGGCCCAATAATCCAGTTTTGTACTAATGATAGAACTAACACTTTTACATCTTTAAATACCCGGCCCATTTCTTCATAACGAACCTTCGCCAATGGTGGATACATCATTAAAATTAAACCAACAGCAAGCGGAATAGACGTCGTTCCAACTTGTAATGTATTCAGTCCGTCTACTACACTAGGAAACATAAATCCTATACCAATTCCAACAGCCATAGCTAGAAAGATCCATAGTGTTAAATATCGATCTAGAAAAGATAAACGTTTCATTTTATCCCCCTTCTCTCATTAACAACACGAATTTTTATCTACTACGTTAGAAGTCGTACAACACGATGAATCTTCTATTTTATGAGCATCACTATCTGCTTTTGTATAAAAGAACTCCCACTCATTACCATCAGGATCCGTTACCCAAAACTTATCTTGTACCGCATAGCAACAAGTAGTATCCATTTCATCACGTGCAAAGAAACCTTCTTTCTCTAATCTTTTTTTATGAAATGTAATTTCTTCAGCTGTATCCACTTGGAAACCAAAATGATTTACCTGATTTCCATTCACTTCATCTCGTACATTCAGCGTGAAATTAAGTCCTGGCGTCTCTAATAAAAATTTTGCATAATCTGTTTTCACTTTAACTGGTGATACACCAAATACCTTTTCGTAAAATTCAACAGACTTCTCTAGATTAGTAATATTTATACCAACATGAACATATCTCATAGCTTATTCCTCCCCTTAAAATGCTATTAATCAATTTTTTTTGTTTAATAGCGCAAAATTTTAACAACAGCTACCTTTGCCTGTTTTTCTAAAGATACAGCACAATTCTTCTGATAATAAATTATTTACTGCCGCATCATTTAAATCATAATAACTCCACGTACCTTTTGTTTCTTTTACAATTAAACCTGCATCTAATAAAATTTTCAAATGATATGACAACTTAGATTGCGTCATTTCAAAAACCTCTGTTAAATCACATACACACGTCTGTCCTCGCTGACAAAGTTCATACATAATCTCTAAACGCTTCTGATCAGCCAACGCTTTAAACTTTTTCTCATATAGCTGAAAATCTTGTACCAACACAATTCACTTCCCTTCATCAATTTTTTTTGATGTTTATAGTATATACGCTGGTGAGTTCTTTATGCAACTGATTAATCAATTTTTTTTGTTTAATATACAAACCTTTTCTCCTATCATAAATTTTCTGCAAATAAAAAGAACCGTAGCCTTCCCGAAATGGAAAAATTATGGTTCATATCGTAATTTGATCTATTTCCAAACGGTAGTGCTCCATAACTATCAAACTAATAAAATGCGAAATCTAAAGCTGATGGTTATGAAGCGCACCCCCTTTTCTATAGACAAAACCCTCCAGAAACATCTAAAATCTGTCCCGTTACCCAACGACTATCAGAAGAAGCAAGGAATGCTACTGCATCTGCAATATCTTCAACTTGCCCTATTCGTCCAAAAACAGATGAATTCGTAGCAAAACTTCGTATTTCTGGATTATCTAGCAATTTCGCATTAATATCTGTCTTCGTATATCCGGGCATAATTGTATTAACAGTTATACCTCTTTCTCCAAGATGTTTAGCTAGAGGAAGTGTCATCGTATTTAGTGCACCTTTACTTAAACCGTATGCAATTGATCCTGTAAAACCAAGTCGTACTTCGGCTGATGAAATGTTAATAATGCGCCCTTCTGCTCGTAGTAATGGTAATGTTTGCTGAATTAAGAAGAACGGTGCCTTCATATTTACGGCCATAATTTCATCAAAAACTTCTTCTGTCGTATCTTCAATTGTCCCTTGCGTACCTATACCTGCATTGTTAACTAAAATATCAATCTCTGATATACCAACTCTTGTTTGTAATTCATTCTTTAATTGTTCTACTAGCCTTTTGACACCATCAATTGAATTAAGTTCAGCTTCAATTAAGAAAGCTTTTCCTCCATTAGATTCAATCTCTCTAATCGTTTCGTCTGCAGCTGTTTTATTTCGTCCATAGTGAATCGCAACTAATGCACCGTCTTTCGCCAATCTCATTGCAATGGCACGGCCAATGCCGCGACTCGCCCCTGTTACTAACGCTACTTTCCCATCAAGGTTCTTCATTTTTTCCATCCTTCCCAAACTTTCGATTGATAAAATTCTATACTTATATTTTCATTTAAATTCCAATAATTTTAAATGTATTTTTATAGGTAATTCAGTTAGTTAACTTATGATATTATAGTTATAAGTTGTAATTTACTTTAGAAAACAAAACGAGGAGGCTACACAATGCAAAACGCAGTAAAATTGGATGAAATCGATCATAAAATTATGAACTTATTGTATGAAAATGCGAGAATTTCCGTTTCAGAAATAGGACGGATTATATCCATGACGCAGCCTGCTGTAAAAGAACGAATTAACAAACTTGAAGATCAAGGAGTTATAGCGGCTTACCGAACAAAATTTGAGCCTTCCAAAATTAATAAAAACATTCAAGCTTTCATTATGTTTAAAACGAGTCAATGCTCTGATTTTATCCGATTTTGTAATGCCGCTTCTGAAGTAACAGATTTGTATCGAATTAGCGGGGAATTCAATTATATGATGAAGGTCATGAGCGATTCGATGGATTCCCTCGCTGCATTTTTAGACTCTTTAATGCAATTTGGATTATCGTCTCCTTTAATTGTTTTAAAGAGTGAGTTTGAGGAGAAATTGTCGTTCTAATAAGATGGTACTAAGGTAGAAATATCAAATGTATGTGGAAAAATTCTTTTATAATATAATAAAACCAGCCATAGGCTGGTTCTTTTTTCATTCAATTCCCTACTAAAAAATCCCGGCTACTCCTTCTCACCTACCCCTGATTCCTCTGCGCCTCTCTAAACTCCTCTTTCACCTTCTCTAACAACCCTTCTTCCGTAATTAATCGATACGCTGTATTTGCTAGTGCTTTTGCGGATGTAATTAACGCTTTATCGCCTAGTTCTGAACGGGCTGCTTCTCTAAATTCATTCGTATGCGCAATTAAATCGTCTGGACCAATTTTAATGTATGGATGAATTGTCGGTACGACTTGGCTTACGTTTCCTGCGTCGGTTGAGCCGATGCCTACTCTTTCTTTACGGTTCACATCTTCACCTAGTAATTCTAGTTCTTCGGCTACGACGTCATTAAATGTTTTTGTTACGAGTAGTTCATCGATTTCATTTTGGAATTGATGAATTTTCACTTTCGTACCTGTTGCTAATGCTGCTCCTTGCGCGATGTTTCTTACTTTCTCCGTTACTTCCGCACATCTTTTTCGCGTTGCTGCACGGATGAAGAACCTTGCTGATGCGTAGTCCGGAATAATATTAGGTGCTTTTCCGCCTTCTGTAATGACACCATGGATCTTCACATCTGACGGAAGTTGTTGGCGAAGTGCATTAATACTGTTATACAGCTGGATAATCGCATCTAATGCGTTAATCCCTTCTTCAGGTGACGCAGCTGCATGAGCTGTTTTCCCGTAAAAATGAAAATCAAGTGGATCAACTGCTAGTGATGGACTCGTTGAAGCTGTTTTTCCGCTTGGGTGAATCATAAGCGCCGCATCAATGTTTTTAAATAAACCTGCCTTTACATAACTTGCTTTCGCACTGCCATTTGGTCCCCCTTCTTCAGCTGGTGTTCCGAACACTACAACTTCTCCGCCGATTTCTTCAAGTGTTTCCGATAATGCGATTGCTGCCGCAACGCTAATTGTTCCGATTAAATTGTGACCACACGCATGACCTAGTCCTGGTAAAGCATCATATTCGGCTAAAAAGGCGATTACTGGTCCTTGTTTCCCTGAACTTTTTCGCGCAATAAAACCTGTTTCATGCCCAGCTATATTATGCTGTAATTGAAATCCTGCGCTTCCTAACAACAAACTTAACGTTCTTGATGCATAAAACTCTTGGTTACCGATTTCAGGATTCGCATGAATCTTATGACTTGTTTCTATGTACTTTTCCTTATTTCTTTCTATACTCTCTTCAATTGTTTTTCTTTGTGACGTTATTCCTGTCGCTCCCATTTTTCTTCCTCCTTTTATTTTCACGTAAAAAAACCTCTTTCTAAAAGATAGAAAGAGGCTTTGGCATATACAGTCAAAATGAGCTTCTTTCTTATCTTTCAAGTTACCTTGCTGGAATTGGCACAGTATTCATAAAGAATCCGCTGCCGAGGTGTCATAGGGCCAGTCCCTCAACCTCTCGTGATAAGAATTTTCATAAAATTGTATTAAATTATTTTCATTCTAAGTTTATTCCGATTAAAAGTCAAGGAATTCCTATCCGAATTTACCGAATATCTAAAAATCCTTTTAATACACCAATTGTTTCAGGTGCTTGTAGTCTTGCACATATGTACGGAAATTCCGTACTACCTTCAAACATCATTTGAGATGTTAACGGTGCTCCCGCCCAAAAGATTTCATCATCGATTAATATAAACGGAAACGCTTTGTTTTGCCTTTGTAACTTTACATTTTTTAACGGAACTGGTCCATCACTGTAAACTGTTATTTGTGCATTCGTACGCATTAACGCTTGCCATACTCGTTTATCAACTTGCCTTGTGCTTGGAAGTGAAATGATAATTTTACGTTTCGCCGCTAAAATATCTTTTAAGAGCCCTTTCGGTTCCTCAAGATTCATTTCCATAAACCAGCGTAAACGTTTCGAAATTTTCCGCTCCCACACTTGTCTCGATGTCGTACGATCATACACATCACCGTGCCGTTCTATATGGGCTGTTAATTGTGATAACGCTTGTTTTCTCGAAAGATTTTTACGCATGTAGTGACAATCTGATAATTGAATGAACTTCCCTCTCGCCCTCGTTACTGCTACATTGACGAGACGATGGTTTTTATGATCAAAGAATAACACGCCAGGGCGTTCTTGCGGATAACTATCCACCGTATCAAATATCATCATATCTCTTTCGGAACCTTGAAACTTATGAACTGTTGCGGCTAAAACTGGTACATGTTGATATTTCGTTCTCTGCAACAGTTCTCTAATACACGTTGATAAAAAGCGGGACTGTGCTCGGTACGGCGTAACAACACCGATAGATTGAACACCGTCTAACAGTCCAATTAAAATCATTTGCATCGCTACTAAGCCAGACATAATATTAAAACGAGAACCAGAAGCAGCGTCTTTTAAAGAAAAGGCTCCCATTAAGCTCGTATCAAATAAAACACTGGCTTCATTTGCGAACGGTTGTAGTTTCGCGAGTTCCTTGCGCTCTGAAACAGATGGATGGTCGTACACTCTATTTTTATAAATAAATGAGTTTGTAAACTTAGATATATCCGCATGCATACGTCTTTGTTCCTGCAACATAAAAAGGTTGGGATGTGCTTCTGATTTATTTACAGACTCAACAATCCCAGCGTGATAAAACATATCTTCACCGAGCCATTTTCGAACGAGTTCATGGTTTGCCATCGCAATAGGAGGCAATTGTAAAAAGTCGCCACAAACGACAATACGTTTTCCAAGAGAAGCAGCTAATGCGATTTGCGGAACATATGCCATACTCACTTCATCTACGACAACTAAATCAAATGTGCGCTCATAAATAAGCGCATCAATTGCACATTTCGATAAAGTCGCACCGATTACTTTCGCATTTTCAATATATTCTTTTTCTACTTCTTTAATTTTCGCTTTTTGTTTTCGAAGTTCACTTTCTATTTCTTGCATACGCTTTTTATCAGAAGACGTCGCCTTATACGATAGAATTTTTTCACGAAGATCTTGGCGTGTTTCTTCTAAATAAAGCCTTTCCTCTCCCCATGATCCATTCGTCGTTTCTACTAGCCTCGATGCAAGTAACGTTTCATGATTTCGTATATGTTCATGTTGGCTAAAGCCGTAACGAACGATTTCTCCAGGTGTCCATTTCTTTTTCTTCTCAATTTGCTTCGTTACTTCACTCATTAATACGTCTACTGCCGCATTACTATGAGCTAACACAAGTACCGATTTTCCTTTTTGATAATGAGCCGAAATAATACGTGATAAATTGTAAGACTTCCCTGTTCCGGGCGGTCCCCAAACGTACGTTGTCGGATTGTAAAATGAGCGATACGCCAATTCATTTTTCGTATTTTTCATCTTCTCGATATGCTTCGGACTGCTCGTTCCATCTACAAGACGCTTTATACGATTTCGTTTCAGCTTATCTTTACGCGCTTCTTTCAATCTCTCTTGCAGTTGTTCTAACAATTGCCACGGTTCACTGTATAAAACAGCTTCTCTTATTTCACCTTGTATATAATCATTTAATTTCAGTTCTATTTCTAATCCATGTACAGATAATACTTCCCCCGTTGCTTCCTCACCATCGAACTCAATTCGAATTGGTGACCCTTCAGGTAAGCTTACTTCCGAAATAAGCTGAAATACGTATACTGTACTTTCATAATCTGTATATAAGAAACGACCGTTAATGATAGAGATTTTACTACCACCTATCGTTTTCCAATGTTTAATTTCATATGCTAATGCATAATGCCACTCTTTCATCGTTTCCGTTAATGAAGGAGTTTGAGTAGTTGTATTCATAAAATAATCTCCTTCCTTCTCCCCAAACATACTTTCTCACTATACCATATAACGCTCTAAAATTTGTAACAATTATACCTTGCTTATTTTCTTAATTTTCAATATTATGTAATGTATATAATTTTCAGAAAGAAGGAATCTACATGCCAGTCAGAAGAATTGAACACGTCGGACTTATGGTTACAAACTTAGAAACATCCATCTCATTTTATGAAGAAGTAGTCGGCTTACAGCTCATTAAACGTATGGGGCACCCAAATCCAGACTTAAAACTCGCTTTTTTAGGCGTAGAAGAATCAAAAGAAACGATACTCGAACTAATTGAGGGTTACAACTCTTCTCTTCCGGCAGAAGGAAAAGTACATCACATTTGCTTTAAAGTGGATTCATTAGAAGATGAAATCGAAAGACTAAAGAAACACAAAGTAACCTTTTTACTAGGAGAAGAAATTGAAACATTACCCGATGGAACACGTTACATATTCTTCGCTGGTCCTGATGGAGAGTGGATTGAGTTTTTTGAGACGGAGAGATAAAGTAAGACTTTAATTAGAAGGCTTTTGCGGGATAGAAAAAGAGCCGGAATTCCGGCTCTTTTTTTGCAAGTACGCAATCAGTAGCAATAAAACATACCTTCAACCCGAAAACTCACCTATATTAAAAACAATCATTTTGTTAGGAGTAGAGAGTAGAGAATGGTAAATACAATCTATATTATTATTTTTTGGATACTTATACTCTTTCCAATCCTTTATATAATCAAGATAAAACATTGGAATTTAAAAATAGTTGCCGTATTTGTTGGAAGAATCCTATTAAGTGTTATCTTTTTCATAAATGGAATGGTGTTAGGACTGCAACGAAATTGGGTAGAGCCTCCCTATGAAACAGAATGGGATTTTTTTATAAAGTCTTTGCAACATGGGAAAACTGATGCGCTTATACACTTATTACTTCTAATTATTATCATTACTTTAGATTTAGCAATTACATTTTATTATATTAATAAAAAGAAATAAGGTAGTTCTCCTGTTTTTTTCTTTCACCTTGGCCCAAATTGATGAGAAAAACGGACCTGTTATCAGGGATTTTCTTGCATTTTCTCTGTTATACTCATTTAAAAATAGCTTAAATCATACAATCTTCACTACTCCTAGTTACAAAATTATAGTTTTGTTCATAATTTTGTAACATGTACAGATGGGTATATGCGTTATAATCAACTTAGCAAATTACAAATAAATTTGCATTTCCTGTGCCCCTTACCTCCCAGTAAGGGGCGTACCCTTTTACAAATAACTATTTTAATACAACTTTTTTCACAGTACTTTCACGTCAATTTCACAAATGTAAGAACTCTCATATGTTAGACTTAGTACAACCTTTTCCAAGGAACTATATGCCAATACACGAATCCCTATCTATATAGGGATTTTTTTATTAAGCATAATAAGACATAAAGGAAGAATTCAAAAAAGAAGGGATTATCCCCTTCTTTTTTGAATTCCATGTCCCTTATTATTTACTATAACCATGATTCAGTTTAGTTAACTTTTCATTGATGTGAAAAATTCTTACTCTAATATCTTTAACACCAGATGCTTGAAGTCTGTTTTTGTGCATTTCTCCATATTTTTCAGCATCTTGTTTTTCTTCAAATACATAGATGCCTCCAGCTTCTTTTGTTTCTTGATTTTCCGTCCATATTTTCCAATGAAATCCTTCTTCTTCATTAATACTTTTTGCTAAATCCCAAAATGCTTTTTCCATTTCTTCACCAAAAGGACCTTCAAACGGAAAATCAATTTGTAATAAATATGCCATTTTCACTCACTCCTATTTTCAATATTTTTCAATTCGAATGCAGGTAATACCTTAAATGAATGCTGCTATTATTCCTGCACTCATTTGAAATTTCACCCGCATTTTCACAAACCCTTTTATAAAATAATTACAAAATGATAGCAACTTGAACGCATATAGTTTAACGGCTTTAGGCTGTGTTTAAAAAATATGATACAAACTTATCCCTAAACTAAGGACAAATAAAACAAGCGCAGGTATCGCTTTCTTAAAGGGATCTCTCGCTAATACAATAAGAGTTAAGGCAGCTGCAAGCATCGTACCGCCTAACAAAAACCCTGCCAATAAAGCTGCTATTGGGAACCAAATTCCTATCAACATTCCAATTGCTCCTACAATCTCAAAAGCCCCAGTTAAGAAATTAAAAAACGAAGGTAAACCAAATCGTTTGAACTCATCTGCCATTTTCCCAGATATAATTTTCGTACCTGTCATTAAAAAGAACAGAAACAACACAACTTTTACAATATTAATTAATATTAAAATAGTAATCACATCTTTCTTATTTATTTGATAAAAACTCAGTATTGTTCAGATAGAAGCCACTGCCTTTACCCTATTTCCTGAGATTAACCTTATTGAGGTTGATTCAATTTAAATTCCCCTTTCCAATATTAAAGGGATAAAAATTATATGCTATAGCATATATAATATAGAAATTCGACTAGTACTAGACAAAAAATTGATCTTAAATCACATATCATACAAAATAAAGCTATCTACCCATTCCTTCAAACAAAATTATATGCTATAGCATATATAAAACGGAGTTTGTTCCTTATAAATAACATAGCATCAATAAGGAACAAGTATTAATAGCGTGTATCATACAATTTGTTTAATAATGATTGTAATAATTTGATCTCTTCTTCACTCAAATTACTCGTAACCAAATGGTGAGCGTCTTTCACTACAGGCAAGATTGTTTTCTTTAACTCGTCACCTTTTTCAGTTAAAAAAAGGTTGTGTGAACGTCTATCTTGGTCATTCAAAGCCTTCTTTACAATCCCTTTTCTCTCCATTGACTGTATCATTCTTACGACAGTAGTTTGATCTTTATCAATAGCTTCTGCTAACTCTTTTTGAGTAGTCCCCCTTTGGCTACAAAGTACACTAATAATCCCCCACTGCTCTGGTGTAACTCCATAAGGCTTTAATCTCTTGGTAAAATAATTGGACATTTTCACATCAGTACGATGAACAAGATAGCCTATTAAATCATGTAAATTCATATATCACCTCGATAAATTAAGATATAAAAGGGTATAACATATCAATTATTCACAGTGAATTTGCTTGTTTTACTAATTATATGCTATGGCATATATATTAAAGTAGGTCATTTTAATTGTCAAATGAATTACCTATTATTTTTCTACGGCAAAATTCATTCCATACATTATAGAAGAAATATCTAATTTGATAAATTCCTCCAGTGATATTTCTTCATTTATTGTAGCGTTCTTGTTCTGTATGGCGTGCTACTCTAAGTACGACGTTAACTAAATTCAAATTCTTTTAATTATCGGCTTAGCTAGATTGCCTTAAAATTAGATTCCATTTAAAGCTAATTCAATATGTGCTATTGCTATTACTATTGCTCCTAATAGCTTTATTAGTTACACCAAATTAGAATTTTAAAAAAGAGGGCAATAATCCCCCTCTTTTTATGACTGCCCGGATTGCGTATCCCTTATTATGTAACATAGCCACGATTCAATTGAGTTAGCTTTTCATTGGTATTAAAAATTCTTTAACACCAGATGCTTGAAGTCTGTTCTTGTGCATTTCCGCTTATTTTTCTTCAAATACATAGATGCCTCCAGCTTCTTTTGTTTCTTGATTCTCTGTCCATATTTTCCAATGTGAATTTCACTGGAAGTTTCTTTGATTTGATAACGCCCAGATAAAAGCTTCCTTATCTAACTAATCAGCAAAAAAACTTGTAGGCATCATTATCTAAAGTTTTATTTTGCTCTACCGATTTAACCTCTCGACAGCTTCCGCGCTTGTATCTACACGTTTAACGAAAAAAACTAATAGTAGTGCAACAACATTCATGCCAAGCGCTACATAGAATGAATATTGAATTCCGGATAATAAAGCCTTCTGAGTTAATATTGCCTTCGTAGTTTCAGTGAAGGTTGTTGGATCTACATTAGCTATTAGACTTTCAGCTTTTGTTTTTGTTACAGAATTCATAATCGTAACAAGAATAGCAGTACCAATTGAACCGGACACTTGTTGAGCTGTATTATTAACAGCTGTACCGTGCGGATTTAAGCGAGTTGGTAATTGATTAAGACCATTTGTCATAAGTGGCATCATCACCATCGCCATCCCAAACATCCGCAGTGTGTAAATAAGAATAATATGTATGTGACTAGAGTCGATTTGCAGGTTTGCCAGCATATAAGTTGAAACAGCTGTAATGGAAAGTCCTACTATACCAAGAATCCGAGGGCCATATTTATCAAATAGTTTACCTGTAATTGGTGACATAACCCCCATTATTACCGCACCTGGAAGCATCATCAGCCCAGAGCTCAGCGGCGAAATGCCGCGGACGTTTTGTACATAAGCTGGTGTTAAAATCATACCCGAAAACATGGCCACTGCGTTGACAATTGCAATTACAGACGCAAGTGCAAACATTGGGTACTTGTAAACACGTAAATCCAATAACGGTTCATTCATTTTTAATTGACGGATAATGAAAGTAATTAGGGCAATAGCGCCTATGATTAAGGTTGTTAAGACAACTTTATTCGTCCAACCATCGGAGCTTGCAGAACTGAATCCATATAACAAACCGCCAAAACCGACAGAAGATAATAGTAATGAGAGATAATCAAGTTTTGCATTTTTGTTTTGTTTCATGACATTCTCCGATTTCCAAATCCCTAACAGTAAGCTAATGATTGCTAACGGTAAAATCATTTCAAAAAGCAAACGCCAGTCATAATACTCTACAATATAACCCGATAGTGTCGGTCCAATTGCTGGAGCTGTAATCATAACTAATCCAAAAATCCCCATTGCTGTTCCCCTTTTTTCTCTTGGAAAGCTTACTAGCATAATATTCATTAACAAAGGCCCCATGACTGAAGAACCTGCTGCTTGGACCATCCGGCCAGTAAGTAATAAACCAAAGTTCGGTGCTAAAGCCGCTAAGGCCGTACCAAGAATAAAAATCACCATAGATGTAATAAATAAGCTCCTATTGGAGAAGCGGGTTATTAAAAATGCTGATGCCGGAATTAATATACCACTTACAAGCATATACCCTGTAGAAAGCCACTGGATCGTTGAATAATCTTTAATGTCTAAATCCTTCATTATTGATGGCAAGGCTACATTTAAAAGCGAGTTATTTAGAAATGAAACAAATGCCCCAATAAAAAGGATTACAAGCATTAAATATGGTGGTTTTCTTTTATGTAATGTTTCACTCATATATTCATTTGCCCCTTCATTATAAATTCCATTGATTAGTTTAAATCGTTTGCATATCTGCACAAGAATACATTGTCCTTGCAGTATTTTGCCAAACTCTTCGAATGGATATTCTCTTTCTAGCAATTCTACTTGCTCAACATAACATTTTAATATCTTTTTTATTGATTAAACCTTTATAAACATTTAAATAAGATTTTGAATGAATATTTAAACACGTTTGTTAACCAAAATTAAATTAGGCTGAAATAAATAAAAGGAGCAACTGAACATACCCTTCTAAAATAAAGTGAAACTTTAATTAGTGGGAGTTTTACAGGCAGCCCCCCATCTAGCTGCTTTGCTTTCGCTGAATTTTGAGGTGGAGGTGTCTTACTGCCCGCAAATAGCGGGATAAATCAACAAGACCACACACCCATTCCTTTAAATACGGGCTTGTAAATCTAGTTATGTAACCATCCATAAAAAGGAATTTTACATAGGCTAAGTCTAACATTACATTTTTAAAGTGAGGGGAATAAGCTTATGAGCCAATATTGGTATTTGAATTCACAGGGAAACGGGGAGCAATATAGTAACCAAATTTCAACGTCAGCATTATATTTACAGCCCCAAATAACTAAAGCTGAGGGAATGAATGGTCTGAAGATTCCTGAGGATTGGAGTTATCGAGTCTATCCATTTGGTTGGGATTCACCAACCAATTATACGGGTTTCAATCCCCAGCCCCCTCCCTTCTCTTTAGGTCAGCCAATTCATTATGCAGGGATGATGCCCCAAGGACATCCTGCTAATTGGACTCCATTACCAGGCCATGCAGGTTTTAATTTTCAAAAACCTCCCTTTCCTTGGGCCCAACCATTCAATCATACAGGGATGTTCGCACAAGGTCATCTTGCCGCTTTACTATCGCCACCAGCCAAAGCTTTTAATTTTAATACCAATAATAACTGGGGTATTTTTGGAAATCCTCCAGGATGGGGAGGACAGGTAAGTCCCATGGGATGGGGGAATAACGGAGGTAACGGTCAGCCCGGAATGCTTGGAAACTTACTGACAGTAGGAAAAGGCACCATGAATGGAATCGGAATGCTTAGTAGTCTAATCGGTATGGGAAAGTTCTTTTTTTAGTTAATTAGAACAGGCGGATAGGTCCATAGCCCAGAATAAAAAAACATTTCCTTTTCCATTGATTTAATCTTCTCAAACATGCCCCTCAATGTATTTATTGTATGCTTCCCATACTCCCTCCAAGTTCGTTCCCTCGTCTTTCAAATTATAAAAACATCAAGAAAAGACATTCCAAATATGGAACGTCTTCTTTCACTGTATAAAACCATTCAACAATCTGAAATATTCTAATCAACATACTTCACTCATTTAACGAAAGATACTTGTTAATTGCATAAAGCTCTTCTAACTTTCCTTGCGAAACTTAGCGGATCATCAACGTCTTCGATATTAACGTAAATTAAATTTGGATCATCACATAACCACTCATTGTGTATAGACGAAACAATTATTCCTTGTTTAATAATTGTAGCAACAAATTCAGTAACTTCCTTTTGTAAGAGTGCTACCCGGCCTAGACATAATGCCCGTCCAGTTTTATTATCTCTTGATTCGAATGAGAAGGAAGTTGTTACTCTAAAACGTTTTCCTAAGATTGTTGCTTGTATTTCATCCCGATTTATTGTTGCCACGCATTTTCCACCGGCGAATCCTTTTTGGCCGCCGATAATTCTTGCAAACTGTTGACAAATTGATTCCTCATTAATCGCCATACCTTTAATCATCCCCCCTTTTACTGTTAGGTTATGAATTCATACATAGGTCTGAAACGGTAATGAATCTATTCTGTTACAAAAAAGATGATGGCAATCTAACAAAATCTATTAGCTCAATCATTCTTGATCATATGAATTGTTACCGGAGTTTAAATGATGCAGAATTTTTTGTTATGAGATGTTTTTCCTTTTTAGCTTGATGGGTATGGGGTGCTACTCCATCGCTATTAAGTTAAGAAACACATTCTTCCCCAAATGTTCAGTTGAAAAATGTCTTAGACTGCATGTAGTTGGTATAACTAGATTCCTCTATTCTTGTTTTCTAAATGTAATACTGAAAAGATTTGACCTTATCATTGGAGGGCACATAGATCATGAACTATGAAATAAATTTTTAGATAAACCAAAATAACAAGCAAAAGCCCCTTCAAATTTGAAGGGGCTTTTTAGTATATAGAAATTAGCTTAAATCAAAGATAACATCTCTTGAAAGGGGGCATTTTTATATTATTCAGGTTTATTGAGGAGCCTTCGTTTGAAGCAACTTTAACCCCATACCAATAAAAATCATTCCTGTTACTTTATTTAGAATCATTCCTACCTTTTGATTTCCTCTTAATTTTTTTGTGACATATGAAGAGAAATAAGCAACAAATAAACACCACAATAGTCCAGTTACTGTAAAAGTAATTCCTAAAATGATAAAAGGCATAGGACCTGAAGCCTTTGTATCTATAAATTGCGGAAGAAACGCAATAAAGAATAAAGAGACTTTTGGATTCGTAAGACTTGTTAAGAGTCCTTGTAAATATATCTTTCTAATGTTCAATTTATTGGATGAGGCTTGGAAAGCTACATTTGTCTTATCAAGTATCATTTTAATCCCTAAATATACAAGATAGATAACACCTATAACCTTAATGGTGTTAAATAACACAATGGATTTTGTAAGTATAATAGATAAACCAAAAGCAACCAATAACGTATGAACTAAAGAACCAGTAATAATACCAAAAACAGAATACACACCTGCTTTTCTACCTTGTGAAATACTTCTCCCCACAATATACATGGTGTCTGCGCCAGGAATTAGATTTAATAAAATCCCTGTTAGTAAAAACACTTCATAATTAATAATACCGTACATTCTAGCACCTCTATCTATTTTTTTGGTGCCCTTATTGATATTAAATTAAATAAAAGAAAAAGAAAAGTGTTTTCTATTTATTCAATAAAATCAGTGACTTTTTGATTTACAACCAATAATACTGATGGAGCATATCATTCGTATTGCGGACCCAAAACTCACTATTGAATAAGTAGAACCCCAGAAATCCAAAGGTCTCTGGGGCATCATTATATATCTATCTCTTTTTGTTTTTTGTTTTGTTTATGTCTATAAAGGAATTTTCGACCTGTTAGAGAAATCAGTAATAAAATCATTATTAGTACTAAAAATTGCATAAATGATAAATCAAAATATTTAGCACCTGTAACAATTAAAAGTGTAGAAATCGTACCTTTTACAATGAAAAAAATAATAATCCATAATCCGCCTTTTTTCCAGTTCATTTTTATTTTACCCTTTCTTACGTTTAAATTCTTAAAAGATTTAGTGATAGTCCTTGAAAGTGACATCTTAATAGAAATCTATTACATTAATAAAAAAGTCATGTCTAATTAAATGTGACGATTCTATAGTAAGTGAAAATGATATTCATTGTCAATTTTATTGACTATTTTAATTCCAATCGTCTCATACTGGAATGGTTTGAATAACTATTCTTTTCATCTCAATCTCTTTCCACTTTGTTTCTTCTGGGTAATGAGCTCTTGTCTTCTAACGAAAAACACCTCCATTAAATTTGCATACTTAGTATGCGAATTCAAGAGGTGTTTTTTGACATTTGATCATTATAAATTTAAATGGAGGTTTACTTTCCATATTTTTATGCGGCTCAACAATTTCCGTAGTTTCTATCAGTCCATATTTTCCAAAGTCTTGTTTTACCGAGTCAATATCATAGAAATACATTTTTACCCCTTCCATTATCTCGAAGTAGTCTTTCCCCAGTTGTTTACCCTTCCCAAACATTGGGGCATCTTTTGAAATAGTAGTAAAAATCATATATCCGTTTGGTTTTAGTTGACTATAGCAATCTTGAATAAACTCCTCTCTCTCATCCTTATTCAATAAATGAATAAGTGCATAACAAAATATACCGTCATACAGTTTGTTATCAAAAGGCATATCCGTAACTGAACCATGGAAGAAATCAGCATTAAGCTCATTTTGTCTTGCCAATTCAATCGCCGTTTTTGAAATTTCAATACCTGTTACATGTATTCCGTTATCAATAAAAACCTTTGCATTTCTGCCATATCCAATACCAGGAATCAATATATCCTTCACTTTCTTTTCAAGGAAAAAGTCCTTCGTCAAAATTGCGGAATCTGAAGCTTCAAATCCCCACATCATTTGATTTTCTATAAAACTTGCTTCCCAAAATTCTGTCATACATCAATCTCCTTCATATATATCGTTGTTTACCGTTGAATGTTGAAAAATCATCGCATATTCACGAAATTGTATCAAATTTCAACATTAATTCAAAACAAAAAGCATTGGGTATCCAATGCTTTTTCACACTTACGCAAATAAAGACGTATTCGCATATAAAGCTGGTGAACCACCTGAATGCACGAATAAAATGTTGTCTTCTTTATTAAATTTACCTTTTCTAATTAAGTCGATTAATCCCGCTACTGCTTTACCTGTATACACTGGATCAAGTAAAATACCTTCTGTTTTCGCAAGTAACTGAACTGCTTCAACCATTTCTGGCGTTGGTAACGCGTAACCTGGTCCTACATATTCATCAAAACATGTAACTGCTTCGCGCGGAATAAAGTTTGGAATACCAACGTGAGCTGAAGTTTCATCTACAAGTTTTGCTACTTTCTCTTCTTGTTCCGCTTTTCCTCTACTTACGTTTATTCCGATTACAGGGATGTTACTTTGTGTTCCAGAAAAACCAGTAATTAAACCTGCATGCATACCAGCACTACCACTTACGCAAACAACTGAACTGAAATCAATCCCTTGATTAAATGATTGTGCCATAATTTCTTGCGCACAAGCAACGTATCCCATTGCACCAGTAGGATTTGATCCACCAACTGGTATTACATATGGTGTATTACCTTTTTCACTTACTTCTTTCGCTACTTTATGCATCTCTTCCATAAGGTCTGCTCCGTTTGGTACAACAATTACGTTTTCAGCACCTAGTAAGTGATATAAGAAATAGTTTCCGTTAAAGTCTGGCTTTTCTTCTGGCTCAAGCCCTTCTTCTAATACAAGGATACATTTCATTTTTTCTTTTACCGCAGCTGCAAGTGTTAGACGGCAATGGTTTGACTGGATGCCACCTGCTGTAATTAACGTATCTGCACCTTTTTCCTGTGCATCCGCAACTAAAAATTCTAACTTTCTCGTCTTATTACCGCCTGCTGTTAAACCAAGTAAATCATCTCGTTTAAAATAAATAGTCGGTCCACCAAGTGCTTCAGAAAAATTGTTTAACTTTTCAATTGGTGTATATGATTCTGTATATTTTTTTCTCGGGAATTTAGCTAAATTCATCAATAACGCTCCTTTTATACTCTTTCACAGTAAATGTAACCATACTATTATTACATGGAAAAATGATGAAGTCACCTTTCCTGTTTAAAAATATATCGTTCGTAGCTTGAAATATATCAACGATTTTCTCAATATATCGTTCGTAACTCGAAATATATCAACGTTTTTCTTAATATATCGATTTATCGACAATAAACGACAAACAGAAACCAATTTCTCATCAATCAAAAAGAGACATAGAGATTTCTCTCCATGCCTACTTAGTTTTCTACCTCTTCACCGCATGAACATAATGCACCGTCTCAAAAGCTTCTAAATAATCGTTTCGTCCCTCAAAATATAATTTATTAATGTCCTCTGGTGATAAGTGCTCATAAATGAGTAAGCCCGATTTCTCTAACAGTGCTTCCATTTCTCCGTAAGAAAAACATGATTTCATCGGCTCTCCGCCTACCCCTGCCATTTTCACCATGTTTTCAACTCGATTGGACAACCCTTTTTCCGTAAATAAGTTTTCATCAGGGTAATCGAAAACGATAGAACTCCCTGCTGGAACCATCGCAAATAAACAGTCTATTAAACTAGAAAGTTCCTCTTTCGTTAAGTAATAAGCAACACCTAAAAGACTAAAGAAAGTCTTCTTATTTTCAAATCCTTCATTTACTAATTCTTGCTTAGAGAAGCCCTTAGTGAAATCCATCGAAACAAAATGAAGATTATTTGGAACTTCAAGTTCTGCTTCTTTCACTCTTTGCTTCTTAAACTCCTGCGTAGAAGGATGATCCACTTCAAATATCTCAATACTGTTTTCTAATTCTCGGTGTCTGAAACTGAAAGTGTCCAGCCCTGCACCAAGTATGACGTATTGTTTTGCTCCTAGTGTAACTTCATGTAACAATACTCTTTCACAATATGCCGCACGTGCCAAAGGTGTTGGTGACAACTGAACTTGTGTAATCCATTTTAATATTTCTTTCGGATTGTCTCGAAACCGCTCTGCAATGTCTTTGTTGAAAAAATGTATCCCTTGAACCATGTTCATTTCAATATCATTACGTTCTTTTTTTGAAATTAAATCTTTAGCTACATAATCATCAAAAATTTTAGGGGTATCAAACTCACTATGATACGCCCTTCCGAAAGCTGATACTAACGACGTTATACTTGCTTCACCTTTTTTCACACACATACACTCCTTCATTTTCACAACAAAAATAGGGTTCCCCTGGCCAGGAGAACCCTATTATACACCTTATTTTTATATTGGTAAATTATAGCATAAATAAGTTTTTTTGTCAACTTTTCAGCCCGCCACCACTCCAACAATTTGCATATTCTCTAGCAGGAAGATTACATCCTACACAGAATATTCCTGTTTATAACAATATAAATGGAGGCCATTATGAAAAGATTAGTCATTATTACAGTAGGAAAAACACACAGCGGGAAAACTACATTTGCAAGAGAACTAGAAAAAGAGTTACCTAACTCTTTCGTTATGGATCAAGACAACCAAGCTGAATTTATTAACACATATTATGAAAAATTGCAGCCAATAGAAGGACCGAATACATTGAAGCATGGTCTTTCAAAATTCATTGCTGATTATGCAAAAGAGTATACAAATTTACACCTTATTATTTGCAACTCAAATAGAAGCCGAAATGGAAGAATGTATTTGCTGAATGAATTGTTTAGGAAAGAAGAATATGTGCGCATATTAATTCATTTTGCTATTCCAGATGATGTACTTTATGAAAGAGTGAATCGAAGCAAACGAAATACAAATATTTTTAGAGGTAACTATTCCAGTTTCAAAGAAGTGCTTAATCGTCAACAGGATGAATCACTGCATGAGGATGTAGTAGATCCTGTTGAAAATGAAGCCGATTATTTGTTTGTTATTCGCAATAGTAAGGATGTAAACTCTACTATAGAAGAAATTGTTCATCTTGCTGAAGATTTGTCCCCTGCCTCAAAATAATAGATTTAAAAAATTAGATAATCATAGATTATTATGCAAATACTTCCTCTTGGCGTCGCACATGGTATATAATGATAAAATAATCTACTTCTATATGCTCAAGTTTACACAAAATAGCTCACGCATATGAAAGAAAAGAGGTACAAAAATATGAAGACAAAACAAACGATTGCTGCGTCTACACTAGCTTTAGCAATGATTGCTGGCTCTAACTCAGCTCATGCGGAAGTAAATGATACTACTGCTCAGCAAAGTACTGGAGATCGATTAGCTGAAATTAAGCAACATAGAGAAGAATTAGATGCAAAACTTCAGCAACACAAAGAAAATGTGGATCAAACGTTAAATGAACTTAACCAAGTTAAGAAAAATGCTGATGAAAAAGTAAACGAAATTAAGCAGCATAAACAAGTTGCTGAGGAAAAAATCGGCGAAATTAAACAACATAAACAAGAGTTAGATGCAAAACTTCAGCAAGACAAACAAATCGCCGATGAGAAAATCGCTGAAATTAAAGAGCATAAAAAACAAGTAGATGACAAAGTTGCTGAAATTAAAGAGCATAAGCAAAATATCGATGAAAAGGTTAATGAACTTAAAGATCATAAACAAACAGTCGATGAAAAAGTGAATGAAATTAAGCAGCATAAAGAGAACATCGATCAGAAGGTTAATGAACTTAAGGAAGTAAAAAAACAGGTAGATGAAAAATTAGCTGAGTTAAAGAAAGCGAAACAAACTGCTGAGGAGAAACTTGCTGAGCTAAAAGAAAATAAGCCAAATACCGGTAACACGTTAGAGGAACTTAAGAAAATCAAACAAAATTTAGATAGTCTTTCATCTAACTTAGAACTAGCTAAACAAGATGTAAAAAATAAACTAGCTGAGTTACAAGAGGCTAGACAGAACTTAATAAATAAATTGAACGAAATTAAACAAGCGAAACAAACTGTTTCAGATGATTTAACAAAGAAAAAACAAGACTTAGATATTAAAATAAACGATTTTAAACATACTGAGAAAAAAATTGACGACAAATTAGCTGAGTTACATGCAACGAAGCAAAATGTAGATAAAAAAATTAATGAAGTATCACAATCGAAACAAACAGAGACAAATACTGGTACTACAAATGCAAACAATAACGCTAGAGAACTTCCTAAAGCTGGTAGTGAACAATCAAGTAACGTGCCACTAGGAATGTTATCCATCATTGGTGGACTTTTATTATTAACACGCAATAAAATTAAAATGTTTTTCTCAAAATAAAGCAATTATAACTATTTTAAAATAATCTATGAAAATGACAACCGCGCATATATGTACGGTTGTCATTTTTTCTTTGTATTAACTTTTATATTAACTGTCCATCTCTAAGCGTCAATATACGATCACATACATCAAGCATTCTTTCATCATGCGTAATCATAATTGCTGCTTTTTGACTTTCTTTCACTTCACGTTTCATCATTTCAACGACTTCACGTGCGCGTTTTGAGTCTAAGCTTGCAGTTGGTTCATCAGCTAATATTAAATCTGGGTTGTTCATGAAAGCACGAGCGATTGCTACCCTTTGTTTTTCTCCACCAGATAGTTGATTTGGATAATGATTTTTTCTTTCCGCTAATCCAAATGCCGCTAGTAAGTGATCCGCACGTTTTTCAGATTCTTTTTTGTTTTCTTTTTTTAGTTTTGCAATGTAAAGCAGTTGTTCTTTTACATTTAAATATGGAACAAGATTTGCGAACTGGAAAATGAAGCCGATTTTTTTCAAACGAATGTCTGTCATTTCCTTTTCTGATAACTTCGTAATATTTTGCTCACGAATGTAAATATCCCCTTTTGAAGGTGATAGTAATGCACCCGCGATTGATAATAATGTACTTTTTCCTGATCCAGAAGGACCAACGATTCCGATAAACTCTCCAGCTTTCACATCAAGCGACATCGGATGAAGGGCTGTTACTTCAGTATTCCCTTCTCCGTATACTTTACTTACTTTGTCTAATTTTAATAATGAAGTCATTACATCCCGCCTCCAATTGCTTCTAATGCATCAACTTTTAATACTTGATATAACGAAATAAGTGTTCCTAAAATACTAATTACGATAAAGATTGCTGCATATTGTGCAATCATCGGTGTTGTTAATAAGAACGGCATACCCGCTGGTAAAATTGTTTCTAATCCTTGTACAAGAACAATACTGATTACCATCGCAACAACTGATAAGAATAACGCCTGCACGACTAAGCTATTTGCTAAATAAGAATTTTTCGTACCGATTGCTTTTAATACACCTAATTGCTGTGTTTTTTGTAGTGTAATTACGTAGAAGAATACACCGATTAGTAACGCAGCGATAACAAGTAAGAATGCAATGATCATCGTTAATGTTCCTTGCTCTTCTTTAAATCCTGGAATGCTTTGTAATACTTCTTTTTTGTCGATAACATGTGCATTTTTAATTTCTTTATCTGTATTAAGCGCAATTGCACTATAATCTTTTTGGTTTGGTTGTGCGATATTTCCCCATACATCTTCATTTACATAAACGACTGGTGTATGGCTAAACATTTGATCTTTCGTAAATCCAACGATTTTAAATTCTTTCTTTGAAACAGGATCGATAATTGTATCCCCAATATCGACTCCTTTTTCTTTAATTGATTCGTCAGCAACCATTTCGTTATTTGCTGTACCTAATTTCTCACCTTTTACAATTTTCGGTTCTAAAAATGAATCACGTTCACTTGAGAAAATAGCGACATCAACTTTTTTCGAGCTATCTTTCTTTTCATAAGTTGAAACTTTCACGCGAAACGGAACTGCCTCTTTCTCGCCTGCTTGATTTACTACGTTATCTACATCTTCTTTCTTAATTTGTGAACGAAGTAATTTATTTTCCGCATCATCTGCTAATACAAACTTATTCGCATCCATACTTTGAATTGACGATGCATTATCATACGACAACCCATTTGCTAATCCTGAAATTACAAGGACTAAAAATGATAATAACACCATAATAAGTCCGATTAATCCGTATCTTAATTTTGATTGTTTTAATTCACGCAGAGCTAAAAACATTTCGCTCGCTCCTTCCTCTTTCTTTCTATGCACTTATAATAAAAAAGAAATATGAACGGAATATGAACAGAAGATTACAGAGTGAAAATTAAATTTTCAGAAAGTATTGAAAACAAATGGAATCCTTGATACAATTCAGTCAAATAATATTGACCGAGTAATTTAATTTGAGGAGTTGATCATTTTGAAGCCCATGTTAACACTAACTACTTATAGCCAACTAAAAGCAATAAGCGATCCACTACGTGTCGAAATGATGATGCGTCTATGCGAACGTCCTTATACAGGACAACTACTATCTGAGAAATTCGGCATTCCAAGGGCGAAAATTCATTATCATTTAAAAGAATTAGAAAAGAATGGTTTTATAGAGATTGTTTATACAGAAGAAAAGAATGGCATCGTTCAAAAGTTTTATCAATCTGTCGCTAGAGGCTTCACCCCTGCCGCGGACCTATTACCTCATTTAGAAATATTAAGCGAATCAGGTCGCCAAATCTTTTTACAAATGACAGAAAGAACGAAAAGCCATATTCTCGCTGCACCAGAAGAAGCTTTTACATTACGAAAAGTAAGCGAAGATCCAGCTGAGTGGAATTACG
Organism: Bacillus sp. H1a; assembly: GCF_000633475.1. Taxonomy (NCBI): domain Bacteria; kingdom Bacillati; phylum Bacillota; class Bacilli; order Caryophanales; family Bacillaceae; genus Bacillus; species Bacillus sp. H1a. The sequence continues at coordinate 29,267 of NZ_AYMH01000022.1, forward strand.
TTTCATCCTGCTGGGAGTTTGATGCCACGCCAGAACAATTTCAAGTGTGGGTGAAAAAGTTTTATGAATTGATGGCTGAATTAAACGAGATCGCAAAAGACGTGGATAAAGATCCAAATAGTAAATCTTATTACATTTCTACTACTGCACTACAAATCGACGAACGAGCAATGCAGCGATTTGTTAAAAAAGAAGAAAAATCGTAATACGATTTTTTTTACACTAACGGTCAAATTTATTTTACCGAATAAATTTATTATAAAGGAGTAGATAAAGTGGACGTATTAAAGAACCGGAATTTCCTCTTACTATTTTTAGGGAGAATTTTTACAAACATAGGAGATAGCTTGTATTATGTAGCCGCGATGTGGCTCGTATATAAACTGAGTGGCAATCCTTTTTATTCTGGATTGGCTGGTTTCCTTACGTTATTACCTTCTGCATTACAATTTCTTACCGGTCCATTCGTTGATAGATGGTCAATAAAAAACACCCTCGTAATCACACAAGTTTTGCAATGCATCCTTATATTAATCATTCCTATTACACACTACTTCGATCTACTAACAGTTCAATTACTACTCATCATTATGCCCATCGTATCCTTTATCGAACAATTCGCCTATCCCGCACAATCGAAAGCTTTACCACTTCTACTGAATAAAACACAATTATTAAAAGGAAATTCACTCTTCTCATTTGCTTATCAAGGAATTGATTTAATTTGTACAACTCTTTCTGGAATATTAGTAGCACTACTTGGCGCAATTACTTTATATGTAATCGACTCCTTTACATTCGCGATTACTGCCCTTTTATTTATTTCATTAAAAATGCCGAAACAAACTGAAGCCAGCACATCACTTTCACCTAAACAATATTTCTCTGAATTAAAAGAAGGCTTTTCAATCGTCTTTCGTTCTTTAATGAGAGTATTCCTAATCGGTTCAGTTGTTGCCAATTTTTCTATCGGTATGACGATGGCAATACTCCCTTCTTTCGCTGATTCTTTAGGAGGCGTGAAATCATATGGCTTCTTCTTAGCTGCTATATCAGCAGGTAGTCTCATCGGTGCATTATTCAGTTCATGGGTCGGCAAACGTAATGTTGGCCGTGTCTCCATTATTAGCTTTGCGACTGGCGCTGTTTTTTGGTTTCTCTCTACAATCGTACCGTTTCAATGGCTGTCTATTTTCTTATTCGGCCTAGCTTGGATTCCAATTGGTGCCACCAACATATTATTTGCGACAATTAGTCAAATTGTAATTCCAAATCAATATATTGGACGCATCAATTCAGTCATGCGAAGTATGGGTACAATCGCTATGCCATTTGGTTCTTTAATTGGTGGATACACCGCAAATATATTTAGTAGCCAACTCATTTTCGCACTCGCTAGCATCGGGATTTTATTTATTTCTCTCGTATGGCTACTTCATCCGAAATTACGTTCATTACCGAAAGCTAATGAAATTACGGCGGATACTTTTGGGGTTCGGTTTAAGGAAGAACGTGGGAGAGGTGCGGCTTTATAGCGGAAAGACAATATTATCTAAGCAGTAATGTGTCGAGATAGTAAAATTATTTTATTTTAAAAGCTCAAACAAGCATAACCCCGTTCTAAATTTGGGACGGGGTTAAAAATATAGTTATTTAATTTTGGATGTAAGGTACTTCACTAGAAATATAGCAATAACGTCGTTTAAAAATCTAAGTTTTATTCAACAATAGCACCCTTTAATGGAATAACTAAAACGTTCAGTTAACGATTTGATGGCCAAGACCCCTGCATTTTCCTTAATTGAATAATTTGGCCTGTATGATAAGCATCATGAAGCATGATGTCCAGTAATTTACCCTCAAGTGAATTTTGTTCAAGCTCTTTTTCGGAAATTGCACTCAATACCTGTCTTAAATTACGTTGAGCATTTTCAGAACGTTCAACGACTTTCTTCCATTCCTTATCACCATTAGATTGATTGGTAAGATAAAAGGTTTCATCACCATCGAGATTATGTGTCCATTCACGGCCTTCCAAGTTTGCAGCAAGTCTCTCTTTGTAATAAATGAGATGATTAACGTTCTCCCAAATGGTTTTCGTTCCCTCTCCAGATGGTTTCCAGATAGCCTGTTCGGCTGTAAGTCCTTCTATAGCATGTTTAAACGGTGCATACCAACTCTCTTTATCGAATGTTGAATCTAGAACGTTTAACAACAAGTCAATTCGCTTCAAAGTAATCTCCTCCCTAAATAGTTAAAGTTTCAATAAAATCCTTATAACTCTGTAGGGATTCTACATTTTCAAATAAACTTCCTGCTAGTCTTATTCCCACAAACTGGCTCAATTATGGAATAGAATGACTCGCATTTTTCAAACAACTTTTTGTCACTTTACACGTAAGTGACAATATATCGGTGATTTTTCAAATATATCGACCAATCGAAAAAAATTAACAACAAAAAGAAGAGGCAGTTCCAAAAACAGCCTCTTTCTTTTCATTTATTTAGGAAGCTCAACCCGAACAGTCGTCCCTTCCCCCTTCGTACTATATACCGAAACCTTTCCATTATGCAGTTCAACGATTTTCTGTACGATGGATAATCCTAATCCGCTACCTTCTACGTTTCTTGCCCTTGCTGTATCTACTTTATAAAAACGATCAAATATACGGTCCATTTCTTCTTTTTCCATACCGATTCCGTTATCTGATATAGAGATCATTACGCTAGATTCTAATTCTTCTACAACAAATTCAACGGTCCCGCCATCGTTTGAAAACTTAATGCTATTCGTAAAAATATTGCTCCATACTTGATGAAGTAAGTTTTCATCGCCTTTTATGACGATGTCCGGCACGTCAAATTCAACGGCTATATCTTTCTCACGCCACTTCCATTCGAGCATAAAAATGACGTCTTTAATTTGCTTTTGTAGATGGAATTCTTTTATTTGTAGAACCTTTTCTTCTTTATCTAAAGAAGCTAGCGTCAGCAATTGTTTACAAAGACTAGACATTCGCTTACTTTCGCCCTCAATAATTTTCAAGTAACGTTTTCTTTCATCTTCACTCATATTCTCCGATTGTAACGTTTTCGAAAAACCTTGTATCGAAGAAAGTGGCGATTGGAATTCATGAGAAACGTTAGAAACGAACTCTTGTCTCATTTGGTCTAATTCTTTTATACTTTTCGTCATCTTTTGAAAGTTAGTTGCTAGCGTACCAATTTCATCTTTTCGATTTTCATCTAATTCGATATCATATTCACCACTTGCAATCTTTTTGGTAGCTTTCGTAAATGTTCGAATTGGACGAACGATATAACCTGCTGCAATCGCTATAAAAATGATACTTAATACAACGATAAAACCGAGTAGTACCGCTAGAAAAATTCTCATCTCACCAAATTGTTGCTGAATGTCAGGGCGGATGAATAAAGCATACTGTTTATCACCATGTTTTAATGGGACACCTACACTATTAATTAATTCATTATCGAAAAACCCTGTAATAAACAAGCGGGTTGGATATGTGGAAACGCCATTAAATGTTTCACCTTGCAATACTTTATGAACTGTATCATCACTAATAGTTATCTTACGAAACGCATTCCCAATACGCTTTCCATTCTTTTGATCATCTACAATATAAATTTCATATCCTAATTTCGCAATAGATTGTAAGTATGCCTCTTTATTTTCTTCACTTTGCTTTTCATATAATGATTTGACTTCTTCAGCATACTTTAAAATCTTTTCACTATTATAAGGCTTTAACTTCACTTGATAATATACATTCGTTAATAAAAAGCCAATTATACTACTAAGTAGCATAATGCCAACTGTCATAAAAACAAATCTAGAATACAGTGATTTCATCTTATTTCAACTCCAACTTATAACCGAGTCCACGTACTGTTTTAATTTGAAAATCATCTGTTCGTTTTGAGAAACGATCTCTAAGTCGTTTCACATGAACGTCAACTGTCCGTTCATCCCCTTCAAAGTCCATTCCCCACACTAACTCAATTAATTCTTCTCTCGAAAATGTTCTTCCAGGATAACTAGCAAGCTGCGATAATAATTCGAATTCCTTTAATGGAAGCAAAATCGTCTGACCGTTACACTTCACTTCAAATCCTTTTCGATCAATTGTCGTTCCGTGCAATGTAATAATGTCGGCACTAAGCATTTGATAACGACGCAATAAAGCTTTCATACGGAAAATTACTTCAGCTGGCTCAAATGGTTTTACAATATAATCGTCAGTACCAGAAATGAATCCTTTTTCTTTATCAACTAACTGATCTTTTGCAGTTAATAAAATAACAGGTATATCATGATACTTTCGAATTTCTTCGCATAACGTATAGCCATCAATAAACGGCATCATAATATCCACTATCGCAAGGTGAATATTTTCTTTCTCTAATATGGACTGTGCTACCTTTCCATCTTCAGCCTCAAAAACTTTAAACCCCTCTTTTTGTACATGGTAATGTAATAACTCTCTAATATGTTTGTCATCATCAGCTAATAAAATATGTATCATCTTCATTAAACCCTCTCTTGTTCATCCTTCTACATTCTTACATTAAGAAAGAATTGGACTTTTTGCAAGAAAAAGAAGGTTGTTTTTTTGACTAAACTGTATAACGATTGATATCACGCGGTATAAGGAGACGTTTTTGTATGCAGGAAGATGTGTATAAAGAATTCAGCGTGTTAGAAATTAAATGGTACAACCGTTAACATGTTGAAAAGCACATTAAAAAGACCTCAACCAAAAGTCGATTGAGGTCGAAATATCAGTAAACTAAGTTAGTTTTTAACCTTTATTAAATTATATTTAAATAAGAGTGTTATTCCTAAATTCATTAGAAAATGAACAACAAATGGTACTAAAATATTGTTTGTTTCAAAATATATCCAACCAAAAGTCAAACTCGGAACGCTTATATTTATTAACATTATAGGCTTTTTGAAGTATTGGACATGAAACCCTAAGAAAAATAAAGTAGTTGTAATAATTGCAATCCATTGATTCTCTATAAATATGTAAAGTACATTTTGAATAATTCCTCTAAACAAAAGTTCTTCAAATAACGCTCCTAAAAACATAAAAACAAACATACTTAACAGTGAATAATTTTGATAGCTCTTGTTTGTATCATCAATGTATTTCGAAGGAATATAACGTGTTAAAATTACACCAAACAAAAGTAGAGCACACGAAGTAATACAGATACTCATTATCATTCTAATCGGTTTATCAAATAATAGGAAATTTCGAATTGTGAGTACATCATAAAACATAAGAGTAAAAATGACAGCCACGCAAATAAATGTAAAAGAAGCGAATACTATAGCTGCATCTTTTGGGTTAAAATCCTTTTTTATTTTCTTGGTTTCTCCTTTTTTATTCCCCATATATTACCTTCTCCCCTGTGACACTATAATAACGAAAATACCTCATATTACGATTTTATCAGAAAATATATTATTTATAAATAATTGTTTCAAAAGCAACAATCTTTTCGTATTATCAATATTAAAAGAATGAATATTAATCGTATCTTTACGTTGCGTATATATAATTTATGTAGATAAAAATATGCCCCTTGTTAATTAGAAAGGGGCATAAGGTTTCATCGGTCTTATAAATCTCTATACTTATCTTGTAGCAATTTAAACTGTTCTTCATATTTTTTCAGTCTTTTCATATCAACTTTTGAATTTAAAAACTGTTTACGCTTCCCTATAACCATTATATCTTTATCATCAATTGGACTTGACAAATGAATAAATGGCTGGAAATATTCACATTGCGTATTCTTCTGTGGGAAACTGATTAGAAATTACTAATTGTTGAAGCTCTGTTAATTGAGAAACAGGCTCTAATGATTCATCTTTCGCATTAATATTTGATAAAAAGAGATACTTCAGATTACTTAGATGTTTTAGCGGTTCCAATGTATTTAACTTTAGCGTCTTCCAAATACCTCCTTTGATCCCTCAGCCTAATGATTAAAGAATTATTCCTGAAAAACTTCCCTTTAACACTTCTTTTTCAATTTGGTTCATACACGTAAACGCCGCAGTAATTTTTGTACGATTTTTTTCATCTGGTTCAAATTGTTCAATCATTACGTCACAACGAATCGTATCACCGCTAAAAACAGGACGTAAAAATTCAAAATCCATTTTACGAGCCAATACATTATAATCACCACCAACTTTTGTAGGCAGTGTTGATGTTAAAAGACCTTGTACAACAAATCGCCCTTGTTCATCTGGTGTAACATGATGAATTCCCTCATCCTTAGATACCTCCGTAAATAAGACAACATCTTCTTTTGTAAAAGTTCTCTCAAAGGTTATTTTTTCGCCTACTTGTAATGCCATCAATCTTCCTCCTCAAAAATATTCTCGAATACACAGTTAACTAAAATAATGTTTCATTTGGTAAATAAGAAAACCCGAAATTCAAAATCATTTCGGGTTTTAAAAACTACAGAGGTCTATTTTTCTATATTTACTTTAACGAATGAATAAACAACCCACTGCGAAGTTTCGGTTCAAACCACGTTGATTTCGGCGGCATAACTTCTCCGGCATCTGCAATCGCTAATAAATCTTCCATTGATGTCGGATATAATGCGAATGCTACTGTATAATCACCGCTATTCACGAGACGCTCTAGTTCTTCTAACCCGCGTATTCCACCGACGAAATCAATGCGTGAATCCGAGCGTGGATCATGTATTTCAAGTACTTGACTTAATAAATGATCTTGTAAAATAGATACATCTAAACGTCTAACAAGATCATTCGCATCAAATGTTTCCTCTTTCACAGTAAGCTTATACCATTTCTCGTTTACATACATTCCAAATGATTTTGGCTCATTTGGTTTATATGGAGAAACAGTTGCTTCTTCCACATAAAAATATTGCGCAATTTGCTTTAAAAATTGTTCTACTGATAAGCCATTTAAATCTTTCACAACACGATTATAATCCCAAATAGATAGTTCATCATGAGGGAATAAAACAGATAGGAAGAAATTAAATTCCTCTTCTCCTGTATAATTCGGATATTGTTCTCTTCGCATTAGCCCAACTTTTGCCGCTGATGCTGAGCGATGATGCCCATCCGCAATATAAAGATTAGGAATCTCTTCAAATGCTACTACTAATTTCGCAATCGCATCTTCATCTACAATCTTCCATGCTACATGCTCGACTCCGTCTTCTGCCGTAAATTTATAAATTGGTGCATGTTCCTCTTTCCAACTTGCAATAAATTGCGTCACTTCTTCTTTTATACGATACGTTAAGAAAATAGGACCCGTATTTGCGTCACACACATCTACGTGGCGAATACGATCTTGTTCTTTTTCATGGCGTGTTCGCTCATGTTTTTTAATTGTATCATCCTCATACTCATCAATTGATGTACAAACAACAAGCCCAGACTGTGTTCTACCTTGCATCGTAAGTTGATAAATATACAGTGCTGGCTCCTCATCTTGAATGAATACTTCTTCTCGTATAAAGCGTTGTAAATTCTCGCTCGCTTTTTCATATACACTACTATCATACGGTGAAATCTCCGGGTTTAAATCAATTTCTGCTTTATCAATGTGTAAGAAAGAATATGGATTTCCCTTTACAACTTCTCTCGCTTCTTCACTATTTAATACATCGTAAGGTAAAGCTGCAACTTGCACTGCTTTTTCTTCTACTGGACGGATGGCCCGAAACGGTCGGATTTTTGCCAAGTTTATCTCTCCTTTACACAATCATTCGAACGGCTACAACACCTGTAATTTTTCTTATATTCTCAACAATGTTTTCTTTTATTATATCATCAATTCCATTATCAATATCAATCATTGTGTATGCCCATGAATGCTTACTACGATTAATCATATCAGCAATATTAATATGATGTTCTGCTAAGCACCCTGTAATTTGTCCTACCATGTTCGGAACATTTTCATGCATAATCGTAATTCTTTTCTTTCCAATGTACGGAAGTTCTACGTTTGGATAATTTACTGAATTACGAATATTACCTGTCTCTAAATATTCACGTAATTGGCGTGCAGCCATTACCGCACAATTTTCTTCAGACTCAGACGTAGATGCACCAAGATGAGGAGTCGCTATTACATTTTTCATCTTTATAACATTTTCATTTGGAAAATCCGTTACGTATTGTTTAATAATCTCTTCATCTAGCGCTTTTCGAAGAGCTGTTTCATCAACTAGTTCTCCTCTTGAGAAATTGAATAAACGCATCCCTTTTTTCATTGTTTCTATAGCGTGTTCACCAATAATCCCCTTCGTTTGATTCGTAAGAGGAATATGTAATGTAATATAATCACATGTTGCAAAAATTTCATCTAAGCTAAATGCTCTCTGCACCTGCGTAGAAAGGCGCCATGCTGTTTCAACTGATATATATGGATCAAATCCAACAACGTCCATACCTAAAGATAACGCATCATTTGCAACGAGGGCACCAATTGCACCAAGGCCGATAACCCCTAAACGTTTCCCTGCAATCTCTGATCCAACGAATTGTTTTTTCCCAGCTTCAACAAGTTGTGGTACTTCTTCCCCGTCTAATCCTTTCGTCCAGCTCACTCCGTTTATAATATTACGTGAAGACATAATAAGACTTGCGATAATAAGTTCCTTTACTGCATTCGCATTAGCTCCTGGCGTGTTAAACACTACAATTCCCTTTTCCGTACAACGCTCTACAGGAATATTATTTACACCTGCACCAGCTCTTGCAATCGCCTTTAAATCTTCTGAAAACTCCTCTTGATGTAAAGAATAACTGCGAAGTAACATACCATCTGGGTGCGCTACTTCATCTCCTATTTCATAGCGATTTCCATCAAAAATTTGCAAACCCTTTTCCGCAATTTGATTTAACGTTTGAACACGAAACATATCCCCATCTCCCTATCTATTCTCAAGCTCAAATTCCTTCATATAATCTACTAATTTTTGTACACCTTCAATTGGCATTGCATTGTAAATACTAGCGCGCATACCTCCGACTGATCGGTGGCCTTTCAACGTAACAAGCCCCTGACCTTTTGCTCTTTGTAAAAACTGTTCATTAAGCTCTTCTGACGGTGTTGTAAATGGAATATTCATAAGTGATCGATACATAGGATCAACAGGTGAAGTGAATAATTGGGATTCATCTAAAAAACTATAAAGAAGTGACGCTTTCTTTCTATTTTGTTCTTCAATCGCAGATACCCCGCCTTGTTCTTTCAACCACTCTAGTACAAGTTTCGTTACGTAAATACTAAAGGATGGCGGCGTATTATATAAGGAGTTATTTTTACTGTAAGTTTCATAGTTTAACATCGTAGGACAAGAGCTATTTGCACGGCCAATCAAGTCTCTTTTTATAATTGCAATCGTTAAACCAGCTGGCCCTAAATTCTTTTGCGCACCCGCATATATGAGGCCAAACTTCGTAACATCATATTGTTCTGATAAAATATTTGAGGACATATCCGCAACGAGCGGAATCATTTCTACATGCGGTAGCTCCACATACTTTGTCCCTTCAATTGTATTATTCGTTGTAATATGTACATAATCTAGTTCTAAATCATTATTTAAAACATCCATTGTAGGAATGGCTGAAAACTTCTCTTTTTCAGAAGAAGCAATTATTTGCACTTCCCCTACTTTCTCTGCCTCTTGCAGTGCCTTTTTAGACCATGAGCCTGTCAGTACATACCCAGCTCTTTTATACGTACTCATTAAATTTAACGGTATCATAGAGAACTGTAATGACGCACCACCTTGTAAAAATAAAACTTCATAATCATCAGGTATGTTCATTAATTCACGAAGCAAACTACTCGCTTCATCAATAATACTTTGAAAATAAGAAGATCGATGACTCATTTCCATAATAGACATGCCTGTCCCGTTATAATTTACAAGCTCCTTTTGCACCTTCTCTAAAACTGGCAAAGGGAGTATAGATGGTCCTGCTGAAAAATTATAGACTCTCTCCATCACCCGGATAACCTCCCTATTTCTAATTTTTATTAATTTTTAAACTTTCTGAATTATAACCCATATACAATATACGGTCAATTTGTTTTCCATTATTACGGCGTAAGACGCAATGGAATCGCTTGCAGTTACATTGCATTTTTTATAAACATACAAAAAAGTGTTAAGTACATAATCGTACTTAACACTCTAGTAATAAAAGTATAATAGCTACTCGTTCATAAAGAACCGATCAAAAATTTGATAAATAGCTGAAAGACCAAAGAGCCAATAAATGGTATCCACAAGCGCCGGCATAGAACCAAACCATTTCTCAACTACGTTATAATCTAACGCCACAAATAACCAATTCAAACCGCCAAGAATCACCAATATAACTGTAAGGTAAGACAAAAATTTCATTATGATTGCCCCCTAGGTGATAAGATGGTGAAAGGCCTTTCACTAAAAATATATGTAGTAGACTTAAAATCTTGCCTATTTTTTAAAAATTATTTTCTATACCAACCGTTAATAACTGCATCTGCTTCTTTACTATGTATTTGATAAGAATGACTACTGTCATTAGAGCCAATAAACCAAATTGAAAAACCTTTAAAATATGGCTTCGGTTCTAATACCTCTCGGTAAGCACGCCATCCGTTAAGTTGTACATCTTTTGAAAATACATTCGTAACATCTGGATTCCACGGATTTTGCAGTCCAAGTTCACGTGCCGGAACGTTAAATCCACCAAAATAAACTGGCTTTCCTGTTGTTTTATGTAATTGTTCAAGTTGCTGAACGACGTTTTGGCCACGATTATATACTGTCGTCGCAAATAAACTTTGTTTCACTTCTTCGTATGATGGATTTCTTTTTCCTGAAACTTCAAACCAACTATCAATACTTACAATGTCCACCTTTTTTAAATACGGACGATTGATTTTTCCGATAAACTTCGCTTCATAAGATGGATCCCAACTTGCAGTTAACCACCAGTTCATCTGATACAAAACATTTCCTTTATACTGCTGGCGAACAAAATCGATTGTATCATTCCAGTACCCTTCTGCGTATTCCATATTGACGAAATTAGAAGCGATCTTTAACCCGTAAATATTGTATTTACTTGTAATTGAATTAAAAATATCTTGTAAAACAACCGTTTTCCAATTCCAGAAGAAATCGTTAATATTACTCGGGTTCCACTCCGTTTCTCCAATATTTCCTTGCTGAATATACGGGAACGGTTCCACTATAACTTGTATATTACGCTTTAATAATTCTTGAATTAAAATAATAGCTTGTTTCTTTTGCGCCTGATTGATTACCATATTAGCAGAATTCACATTCGGAATATCAACTTGAATAGGTACATTCACAGTATTTAAATTTAAGCGCTCCACATCTGCTAACACTTTCGCTACATTTCCTACTTCCCATACTGTTACGTTTCCTGATTTTATTTTTCCGGATTGAACAGTATTTACATCTGCCTGTACATTTCCTTGAAAACAAAAAGAAAACAACATAATTAACACTCCTAAAATACTTATTAAACTCTTACTTTCCTTCACAAGTTCCCCCCTATAATTTTTGGCTTTCTTGATCATTTTATACAAAATTACACATATATTCCATAAGAAAAACAATTCAAAAAAAGAGCGGTTCTCCCGCTCCTTTACAAACCATTCCGACTCAAAATATCCACACATTATTTAGGGACTAAATTTAACACTTTTCCTTCAATCCCATCTGTATTAAGTGTAGTCGTATGATACTCTCCATTCACCCAGTCATCTATTTGATCATGATACCAATCACTTCTAAAATGTCCTGATTGTCCCGGCCCCACTATATGATAACCATTTGACATATCTGTCGTATCAATGACGAATCTCCAAGAAGCCCCATGATATACAATACCGTTCTCTCCGTAACTCGCTGCTTGAACCGTAACTTGACTTCCTCCAATCGGAACTGGTTTCTCACGATTAAATGCTAGTAATGCTAATATGCTAGATGATCTCGAAACTGGATGTGTAAAAGCCAGTTGATGGTAATCGCCCCACTTCCACTCCGCTACATTCGCTCCATACTCCTTCTGTAATTTCTTCATTACATTTGCGTACGATGTATGCACAACTTCTGTGAAGCCTCCGTACTTCGTAAACCAAGCGCTATTTTCACCGTTTACTTGCTTACGAATTAATTCATCGACAACTTGTTGTTTCCCTTCAAATAACTCCATCACATCTTTCGGTATTTCTTTTGAAAATAACGTATTAGAAATCTCTTTCATTAACAAATGAAAAATTAATGGGGCTGCTTCATCTTTACTATCGTAAAAATTCCACTTCGTTAACTCTTTCACCCCTTCTTTCTCTACTTCAGTTAAAGCTGTTTTATTTAACTCCTTTAAAAATATAGGTGCAAACTCTTTCCCGTATAAATTTTTTTGATCCATCTGTAATTCTTCTAAATCTTTCACCGTATACTTATCCTTCTCTTGCAAAAATTCTTGAATACGCATTTGCCGATATGGCTGTGCCCACGTATTACTAATATGGTACGGGTAATTATCATCAACAATTTTATTGTTCGCAGTCGAAATAAACCCTTGTTTTGGATTGATTACTTTCGGAAGCTGGTCAAACGGGATATACCCTTCCCATTCATATTCATCTGTCCATCCAGGTACAGGTAGACTACCATCACCTTTTTTCCGAATTGGTATATTTCCATTCGCTTTATACGCAATTGTTCCATCGTTTGATGCAAACAAAAAGTTTTGAGTCGGTGTGTGAAAATCTTGAAGGGCAGCTTCAAACTCATTCCAGTTTTTTGCTTTATTCATATTTAAAACTGCCTTTAATTCAGCTGAAGGTTCTAAAGCAGTCCATTTCAGAGCGAATACTGTTTTCGTCTTCTCCTTCCCCTTATCCGCAAATTCCGAAATAACTGGACCATGCCTCGTAATTGTAACGTTATAAGGAATTGTTTTTCCGTCCTTCACTTTAATAGATTCATCAACAACAGTAGCCTTTTCCCACTTATCGTTATACAAAAATTCATTTTCATTATTAGGATTTCGCTTTTCAATATATAAATCTTGTACATCTGGTCCTGTATTCGTAACGCCCCATGCAATTTCCTTATTATGCCCTAGCATAACACCAGGAACACCTGCGAAAATAACTCCACTCACATTTACATCTTTCATTTCTAACTCTGTTTGATACCAAATGGACGGTGTTGCGAGAGAAAGATGCGGATCATCCGCTAAAATCGGCTTACCGGAAGCGCTCTTCTCACCACTCACAACCCAGTTATTACTCCCATTAAACTCTGGCGGAATAACCGTCTTTGAAAAACTTTGCGCTACATTCACATTTGTATTTTTTAGTTCAGCTAGTAATCTAGGTGCATCTTTCGGATATGTAGGAAATAGCTCATTTGCTTGCTCTTTCGGAAGATTTTTCAACGCCCAATATCGAAATGCTTGCCCGTGCCAATGCCCTCCTAAATCAAAGGCCATATACTTTCCAATCGTTAAAGAATCAACGATTGACCATTCAGCAGGTTCATAACCTAATAGAGTAAACTCAACTGGCAATTTCTTTTCCTCTTTCGCCTCACGTATAAAGGCATTCACCCCATCAGCAAATGACTGTAAAGCGTATTTCGCTTCCCCATCATATTGACTTACAGAAGCTTCTGCTGCACGCCGTAAACCAAGCGTTCGAAATAACTTATCTCTATCAACAGCCGCTTCACCAACAACTTCACTTAACGTCCCGGAAGCTTGTCTTCTACTTAAATCCATTTGAAACAAACGATCTTGCGCTTGTACATATCCTTGCGAAAAATATAAATCATGTGCATTTTCCGCTTTAATATGAGGTACACCTTTACTATCTCGTTTCACCGCAACAGCATGTTGTAAATCATCAAGGCTTATCGTTCCATCTATCTTTGGCATAGATCTCAGCGTATATACGTTCACAAAAATCGCAGCGCAAATAAACAAAAAAAGAACGATACTACTAGACCAAATAAAAATCCTTTTTCCCCTATTTCGTTTCTTCTTTATGGCGATTTCCATAAAACCCCTCCTCTCTCAAACTATTCGCTTCTATTACGTAAGAACCTTTAAGAAAAAGAAAGAAACCTTACTTGCTCCTGCTATGGATCATACAAACTGAATAATCCTCTCTTACGCACTACATCCTTTACTTCACTGAACTTTACACATCCTTCCCTATACCAATTCCTCAAAATTCCCTTTACATAAGCAAGCGTTCTTTTATCATTTTCAAACGCAATTTTAAGTGCCTCTAGTACTGTATCTCCTGAAATCCTTTGTATCCATTCCTTTAATTCCTTCACGATATATGGAGATATGCTACTTATATTTTGTTCGTAAAACTTGTAAACTTCACTATGTGAAGTGGCCTCCTCTATTCTTTCTACCTCTTCCACATCTTCCTTCTCTTGAATAACTGCTTGTGAACTACTATTAACCTCTTCTTTTGGCATACCAAAATGCTGCAGTAATAACGGAATCTTGCATTCTTCTTCAAGACATTTACGTAAAAACATATGTATGAATTCTTTACTTTTCACCGTTTTCAGCTCACGTAATACACATTTCTCTACGTTCGTATTTAAAATAGGATTATAGCGTAGCCAATTTATAATGAATAACTCTTTCGTTTCCGCATTATATAAAATCTTCCCGTATTCAACAAACCGGTTTAATAGCTTCTCAACAGTCTCCATACTGTAACCAGTTTCTAACTCTGCTAAACGCTTCGGTAATATGTAAATGCCACATTGCTTTGTTTTCGTACCAGTTAACAAATATATGTAAAAATAACGCTCTTCTGGCGTTAAATCTAAGATGAATTCATCTTGCCAAAACTTCACCTGCATATTACGGTACACCGCCATATGTTTCCCTCCTCCCTTTATTAGTAAATAGGAAATTTTCAATCCTTCAATATAAATATAGGGATGAGCAAACGGTTTTGGCATTCAATTTTTTTTACTACTACGACGACGGTTTTATTTTTTTCGCGCTTGTTTTGTTCTTGTAGTTGTTTTTGTTTTGTTTTTTCTTAGTGATTTATTACTTGGTAGGTGCTTATGAGGGGCTTGGAAGGGGCTTATATAGTGTTGTTATTCCCATCTAATAATTCTAGATTAGATTGAAATGTAATCTCCTATCTGATTTCTAATTACATATGTCCCGAGCAATCTTCATACATTGCAGTCAACCATTATTATTCACCTGCTCATTTTTACCCGAAAGCAAAAAGCACTTATTGCCTTCGTAGACAATTCAGTGCTTTAAAATTGAAAGTTTATAGATAATAGTGTCTATAATTGACACAGTCGATTGAAATACAATTCTAGTACATTTATTTGAGTAACGATAATAAGATAGATACCGAATTATCTACAACTGAACGTTCTGGACGAGATTTCATTAACACTGTTAATCCAATTAATGAAGTGACTAGCGTTTGTGCTAATGCTTTAGCATTCACATCACTTTGCAGTTCTCCAGACTGAATACCTTTAGCGATTAGTTCTTGAAATATAACCGAAAGATACATTTGATGTTCTCTAGTCAACACTTCAAATTTTTCATTATGAGGAGCAAGCTCCACCATCGTATTAATACAAAAACAGCCTTTATTTGATTCTTTTTTATATTCCTCTTCCACCATATTTTCAAAAAATGTACGAATGGCCTCTTTTACAGATTGTTCTTTTTGAAGTTTTGTTCGAATACTAGTCGCGTGTAAATTCGTGTATCTCCGTAATGCAGCTTCAAACAAACCCTCTTTATCACCAAAGGCTGAATATAAACTCGGTTTTTGTATTCCCATTTTAGCAGTTAGATCACTTAATGAAGTAGCAGCGTATCCTTTTTCCCAAAAAAGTTGCATAGCAGCATCCAAAGCTTTTTCTTCATCAAATTCGCGTAGTCGAGCCATTTAACCTCTCCTCTTTCTTCAACTGTTTTCTAAATTATAAATCACCATTTTATGTACCAATCAGTATATTATATATCGTATTAAATTATAAATAATATGTCAAAAGAAACTGAAATCATTTTACAATTCACTTGACATATTAACTTCTCCCTGATTATATTTTACTTACGAAATAACATACCGTTCGGTACGTTATTTTTAAAAATACAAAAGGAGATGATGTTATGAATGCTAAAGGAAAAATGACAACTGCTCTTACTCAGAATAATGATCAGTTCCAATCACCTATCAATACAATCATGCCTCGCTATATAACTCTATTATTTTCAATAGCTTGCGGGATGGCTGTAGCGAATATATACTTCGCTCATCCTCTACTTGATTCTTTATCAAATGAGTTTAAAATTAACCATTCAACTATCGGTGTCGTTATTACGATCACTCAAGTTTGTTATGCACTCGGATTACTTTTATTAGTTCCACTTGGTGATTTGTTAAACACAAAGAGACTCATTATTGTTCAAATGCTTTTATCCGTTATCGCTTTAATTGTGGTCGGAGTCGCTCCTTCAAGTACCGTACTTTTTATAGGTATGGCCTTAGTCGGAATTCTTGCGACTGTTACACAGACACTCGTCGCACATGCATCCATTTTATCTAACCCAACAGAACGTGGGCGAATTGTAGGTTTCGTTACGAGTGGTGTCGTAATAGGAATTCTCCTTGCACGTACATTTGCCGGAACATTAACAGATCTAGCTGGATGGCGTTCCGTTTATCTTACCTCTGCTGTACTTATGCTCTTCGTAATTGGTTTGTTGTATCGTAATTTGCCTAATCTTGAACATAAAAAAACAGCTATGACCTATCGTAATTTATTACGTTCCGTTCTCTTATTATTTGTAGAAGAAAGGATCTTACGTATTCGTGGAATATTAGCATTGCTCATTTTTACTTCCTTCAGTATTTTATGGACTTCATTAGTTTTACCTCTAAGTGCTTCACCATATAATCTATCACATACTGCTATCGGAGCATTTGGTCTTGCTGGAGTTGCTGGTGCATTAGCTGCCACTAAGGCCGGGCAACTTGCTGATCGTGGATTAGGGGAACGAACTACTGGCATAGCTTTAACTTTATTATTACTTTCATGGTTCCTAATTAAATCTATTAACCACTCTCTATTAATACTAGTTATCGGCGTTATCCTTTTAGATTTAGCTGTGCAAGCTGTACATGTCACGAACCAAAGTATACTTTTCACAGTGCGTCCTGAAGCAAGAAGTCGCCTCACTGCTAGTTACATGATTTTTTATTCTATCGGTAGTGCTACAGGTGCAATTCTTTCAACAAACATTTATGCAAGCTACGGATGGAACGGAGTATGTATATTAGGTGCATCCGTTAGTGCTTGTGCTCTATTATTTTGGGCAATGACCTTACGACGATCATCATAAATAAAAGAAGAGTAATTCATTTGTGCGTTTTTTAATAATTGTTTTTCTACAAGACTATAAAATAGTATTTACTTTTTAAAATAAATCAACGGCATTTTCATATTAAAAATGCCGTTGATTCCCAATTTTTATGTATGCGATTCGCCATTTCATTGGACCATTTCGCGGTACATTTACGACTTTCAATAAATCATATCCTCGCTCTACTAGCGACATGCATTTATTACAAATTCCCTTTAACTTTTCCGACAATCTCGTTTATCGTATTTCGATCTAGCTTGTCACTAATTTCGTATGGCTCACGATCTTCTACGAATTGCACGCCTACGATATCATTACGATCCTTACCGTATTGCACTTCAATAATAGATCCGCGCTCTAGTTGTTTCCAAATGAAGCTTGCTTCTTCTTTATTGTCCAAAGTAATACAGTCCTCAATGTTTTCATTAATTCCAATTAACATGTTATCGTCAATATACCCAATCTCGTATTGTTGACGTTCTTTCGCTTTGCCGCTTACTAATATACCCGCGCTACCATATGAGTAATCCATATAGTCCTTTTTATCCGTTTGTACCGCTTTCGGCTCTTGTGCTTCAGTTTTTTCAGCATTCCCACAACCCGTAATAAGACTGATTGGCATCACCGCAGTTAATACTACTCTAGTAAATTTCTTTATCATTTATAACCAACCTCACATACTTAATGTAAAACTCCATTTATTACCTTATTAAAGAATAACATGATACTACGGAGAAAGAGCCAAAGATAACACATTTTTTTACATTCCGGCACTTCAAAAATCTATGTGGAAAGCTATACATTTGTATTGTCCCCCCGTTTATTTTCATGTTGTATCCTCACAATTATAAATAGCTAGACTTTCAAAATCACTAACTGAATTGTCGAGGAATTATAGAAAGTAGACATCCTACTCACATACAATTAGTATTAAAATTGAGAAGTATGGAAGACTTGATAAAAAATATAAATTAGATAATTACAATTAAAATGGTCTTTACATTAAGGAAGGAAGTACACAACTATGGATTGCAAAACAGTTATGCAAGAGCTTGAATCCCTCGGTAAGGAAAGAACGAAAAAAATATACATATCTAATGGCGCGCACGAGCCGGTTTTTGGCGTAGCTACAGGTGCTATGAAACCAATTGCTAAGAAAATAAAATTAAATCAAGAGTTAGCTGAGGAACTTTATGCCACAGGCAACTACGATGCTATGTACTTTGCAGGTATTATTGCAGATCCAAAAGCTATGAATGAGTCGGATTTTAATCGTTGGATAGATGAGGCTTATTTTTATATGCTTTCTGATTATGTAGTAGCAGTAACTTTATCAGAATCAGATATTGCACAAGACGTTGCCAATAAATGGATTGCAAGTGGGGACGAGCTGAGAATGTCAGCAGGCTGGAGCTGTTACTGCTGGCTTTTAGGGAATCGCAAAGACAATGAATTTTCCGAAAGCACAATTTCCGCTATGCTTGAAATTGTGAAAAATACAATTCATGATTCGCCAGAACGAACAAAATCCGCTATGAATAATTTTCTAAACACTGTGGCAATTTCATATGTGCCACTACACGAAAAGGCAGTCGAGACAGCAAAAGAAGTTGGTATAGTAGAAGTAAAACGTGACAACAAAAAAAGCAGTTTGTTAAACGCTCACGAAAGTATTCAAAAAGAACTTGGTAGAGGAAGACTTGGTTTCAAACGTAAGTATGTTAGATGTTAGATCATCAAAAAAGGTGTCAATCAAGAAAGATTGACACCTTTTTTTGATGAGGAAAATGAACTATCTCCCTGAAAACCATTCATTTTCCTCTGTACACCTTATATGTTAGAAACTTCTTCTTTCAATTTATATACCCTATCTCTTTTCTCATCATTTTTGATAAAAGTAAGCTTTCCTTCTGTCACAAAGCCTTCTAATATTAAGCATACTTGTCCATATGCTTTCGGCTTATTCGTTGTAAATCTTTCATCTGATATTTTACCAGATCGTATTAATTCTTCGCATAGCTCTAATGCACTTATTTCTTCAGAATTAAATAATCCCAATATATCTTTTTGCAGTGGCGATAAAGATACTGGCATCTCAGCTACCTCCACCTTTTCTTTTTCTTCTTCAAATAAATCTTCAAATGAAATTTGATTCATTACATCTTTTCCTTTCTAACAATGGATTTGTATAACATGAACTGAATTCTATATGTACTGGAACTTTTTAATTTAGTTATTGTCATGAATTCCTTATCTCATTACATGAATTCCATAAACTATGCACATCGTTTCAAGTAGTATGTTTCGATTATACCAAATATACGTTCTACTATCTATTGTAGAATTCTTTATAGCAGAAATGAAATTAGTAGTGAACATTATCTTATTTATTAGTTGCCATAAAACATGTAACCAAATAAAAAAACACTACCAATCGCAGTGTTTGGGCTACCTCCACATGTCTATCAAGCTAAGAAAAGCGAACACACAAAACAAAAAAGATGACGAGGTTAATATTGTAGCATCTGGAAAGCAAGCAGTTTCTAAAGTCTAGTTAAGCAGATACAGTAAGCAAGTATACTATGTTACTAATGAAAAAGGATCTGATATTCATATCAGATCCTTTTTCACTGCTTCTTTTATAAATTTAAGTTCTTGGTACATACATCGCTTCACACGAGGTTGCTATTTACTAGTACACGATAACCGGTTCATACGTGCTTAAATTATCATACACAGTTTTTGCAATACTAGGAGGAAGATTAACACATCCTCCTAATCCGCCTTTTCTGGTAGCAGTGCATAATTTATTTCCTTTGAGGAAGGGAATAATGTCCACTGGCTTTTTAATAAAATCAAATTGTATTTTTACTTGCCAGACTTAATTTTTTGGCAATACTCTTCTAAAGTTAACCCATTTTCTTTTAGATAAATAGCAACTTCTTTTCCTACATAACGATAGTGCCATGGCTCATACTTAATGCCAGTAATATTCTCTTTATCTTTTGGATAGCGGAGAGTAAACCCATACTCTGCAGCATGCTTATCTAACCATTTGAATGCATCGGTAGTTTCAAATTTTGCATTTAAGTCTTCTACAGTATTCTGCCATTCAACTGAAATAATGTCTAACGCTAATCCAGTATGATGTTCACTTGCGCCAGGATACTGAAGATATTCCAATGCCTTAGCACTAGCCTCTGTATCCGACAAACCTTGAGATTTATAACTTTTAACTGAAGCATCATAATAAGTTTGTTGTAATTTTATAGCTCGATAACCTGACCTTAAATAAAGGTTAATGCCCTCTTTTTTTGCAGCTGTTACCATATCCTGATAGCTAGTTGCAATTCTGCTATCTATTTTCATATTTGGCTTAGCATTTTGGGTGATACTTGTTAATTCAATCCCTAGTTCCTTTGATAACATATGTTCTCTATTTACAAGAATAATTCTCCAATCATTAAGATCAGAAATAGGTAAAACATCTTTTTTATTCGCATTTATCTCAACTTTATTTTTATCGTTATGATTAGTAGTTTCCTGAGATGTTTGTTTTCCACTACAAGCAGCAAGGCTCCATCCCAATGCCAATACCAATGCTAAAATTATAAATTTTTTAATTGTATCTCATTCCTTTTTGTTTATTAGTCTTTATACCAATTTCCCAACACTTCTCTAGGAATATCCTTGAAATCCTTCAAAGAAACGGGGCCGACAAATTCTTTAATCCCATGATTTTTAGAATTTTCATCCGAATAATCTTTTAAAAATTGAATTTTAAAATGTTTCTTACCATCAGCATAGTCGGTTACTGTCGGTACGACTGCCGCTTGTCGTATACCAAAAGTTTTATCTTCATACTTGACGAATTGTATATAAGATAGTCCTCCAACCAATGTTTCTAATTTTTCTTGAGCAGAAATAAGATTTCCAAGAGAATAATAGATTAGCGTTTGATGTCCATCTTTATTTTGTTTCCACTCAATTGGTTGAATTACATGTGGATGATTTCCAATTACTACATCTACACCTAAATCTGTTAAATATTGAGCAACTTCTTTTTGTTGCTTTGAAGGTGTAGAGGTATATTCAACTCCCCAATGCACCATAACAATCACCATATCAGAGCTATTCTTTGCCTTTTCCACATCATTTTGTATCGCTTTTTTATCAATTAAATTTAATGCCCAAGACTTATCAACTGGAATTTTAATTCCATTCGTACCATATGTATAATTAAGTAGCGCAAAACGAATACCATTTTTTGTAATCGTTTTTATTTCATTACGTTCGTTTTGACTCTCATTAATGCCTACCGGGATAACATCCGGATATTTCTTCCAGTATTCTCTTGTATTCATAACACCTTTGATACCCATATCCATAGCATGATTTGTCGCTTGAGTCACTATATTGAATCCAGTATCCACTAAAGATTGACCTACTTCTTCAGGTGTATTGAAAGTAGGATATCCCTGTACTTTTAGATTATTTCCTGCAATTGGAGTCTCCTGGTTCACTATAGCAAGATCACTTGATTGAACAGCTTTTTTGATATTTTCATAAATATAGTGATAATCATATGAACCGTCTTTTTGTTTGCCATCTTTAATTACTGCGTCATGATATAAATTATCACCCGTTGCTATTAAATTCACAACCGATTTTACTTTTTTATCTTCCGTAAAATTAGGAGACTGTTGGATAGGACTTTTATCTACCCAATTTGGTGCTTTTAATGATTTATCTATATTGGATTGAGCCGGTGGTAATGAAGCTTTAGATGTCTTAACATCTGTATTACCGCAAGCGGTTAAAAGCACTAAAAAAATAAGACATAATAAAAAAATTTTTTCACTTCTCTGTAAATTATCTAACATGTGATCCTCTTTTCTGTTTTATTACTTATAACCAGTTCTAACAAATAACTTTTTAAAACAGCGTATTTTGGTTTTACACTTAATTATGGAAGGACAATCTGTTACATCTGCTTCGGAATATGCGGATAATCGTTTTCCACTTTCTAACAATCTATCGATTCCATCAGAATTGATAGATTGCTAGAAAAACATTATCCACCAGGATGTCGACTAGATTCTAATCAGCATCCTCCAGATATTGAATTTGATATACCTGTTCCAATTGTAGTAGCTGGTTAATCTAAACAAGAGAGGAGAATAGTTCATATAGCCTCCTCTCTTGCTTTACGTTTGTGAGTGGCTCCAAAAAGAGGGAATCGTTGCTGTACCCCCTTTAGATATTGCGAAATCTTTGTAACTAATTTCTTTAAGTTGAGCGACAATCATTATACTGATAACAACAAGTAAGACCCAAGAACTAATTTTACCAATATCCGAAAAAAGTAGCAATATTTTCTGCGATTCATATAAAGAAGCCAATTAGGAGAAATGAAAAAGGAAGTGACGTTATCTCTATCGTACAATTGATAAAGATGTTAACGAGGCTAGAACAACCAATGTCTTTTCGTTCTTCCTAGAAAATATCTTTTCCTTCAGTGATCAATTGTAAAAAATAAGCCATCCAACTCACAAAGAATTGGATGGCTTATTCAATACCAAAACAGAAAATCTGTAATTCGTATTACTTCAATTTCCCCTCAAAAACAATTTTTCTACCGCACGGTTCAACTTCTGTTTTCCCGTCTTTCTTCACTTCATGAAAGATTGGCTCTTCCATACGACGAGAAGGTGCATATCCTTCTTGTTCCATACGTGCTAAGCAATCTGTAATTGTTTCGTTTTCTAGTACTTCAAATTTTTTCTTATTAGGTTGTTTTGTCATGCCCTAACCTACTTTCTATTTTTCTTGATGCGAATTGATTTTTCATGTGAATAATATATAACAGTGCGAGAATTCCCATTATAATCATAACCGCAATAAAAAAGCTTGTATACTGTATTTTTTCTATAAATACGCCTCCTAATACAGGCCCCATAATACTTCCTATACTAAAGGCGATTCCGCATAATATATTACCTGCTGGTAGTAAGTGTCTCGGTAATAAATCTGTCATAAATCCAAGACCTAATGAGAAACATGATCCAATGACCATACCTGCTATAAGCATACATGCAAAGACAATCCAATAATATTGATCAAATACTGCTGCGAGTAAGAAAATGCCGGTGCTTATGCTAAATGTCCACGTTAAAATACGGTCTCTTCCGTATTTATCACTTAACATGCCGAGCGGAATTTGTGTAATAATGCCCCCAACTGCGAATGCTGGTAATAAGAAGGAAACATCTGATACAGACCACCCTTTACGAAGTGCGTATACTGGTAAGTTACTATTTAGCATCGCTTCAAGCACACCGTATGCGAGCGGACCGATTAATGCAATCCAAGCTAATCCAACGACTTGTTTATAACGAGAAAATGATGATTCACTTTCAGCTTTCGTTTCATCTTGTGCTGGAAATGCATTTTTCGTTGGTAGTAGTAAAAGCCATCCTATTAAGCAAAGTATAGTAGATACAATAAATGGTGTTGCTAGACCGTACTGAACAGTGCTTGCTAAATACGGGCCAACTGCAAAACCAATTCCGAAAAATACACCGTATATCGATACTTGCCTACCTATTTTACTCGGATCTGACGTTGTCGTAATCCAAGTTTGTGTTCCGACATGAAGCATATGATCTCCAACGCCAACTAGGAATCTAAGAATAAACCATACCCAAAATGAAAATGTTTGTGTAAAAAAGAATAATGAAATAATAACGAGAAAACCACCAATTACAATAATTGGTTTCATTCCAAACCTTTGCATCGGTTTTTCAAGAAACGGTGAAATAAATAATATCCCAATGTATAATGCCGTCGCATGAATACCATTAACGCTCGATCCGACTCCTTCTTGTTCGAATATCATGGCAATCGCAGGTAGTAACATTCCTTGTGATAAACCGGAAATTGCTACAATCCCAACCATAATCCAAAATGTAAATCGTATTGACATCCCTAACCTCTCCCTTTTCCAATTCACCATACTCATTATAAACGTTTTATTATATAATAAGAAAGAAGTTAGATATGTTTTATCTAACTTCTTTGCCATACCTATTTTTTAATTTTCCAACCAATTCTCCACATGTTGTATAAATACATCTAAACAATCAATAAACGGTGAATGTCCGCAATCTTCTAATATCGTCAATTTCGCGTTTGGCAAATGTTTTGCCAAGTCCTCGCCAACTACTTGCGGGACAACATAATCGCGGTCACCTTGTATAACGAGTGTTGGAGCTTGAATACGATGAATATGCCCATTTCCTTGGACAACACCATTATGTTCATCTGAAATATTAAATGTAACTAACGAATAATTTACATCAACGAAATTGCGCTGCGTTAACATGTCATCTAAATACTTTTCATAACGCTCTGATTCAGGTTGATTATGTGTATATATTAATAGATTCCATACTGTACGGTAATATACTTTATTCATATTTTTTATCGCATCTACAACTGGTATGATTTGCACTGGATCTTGCGCGATTTCTTCTTTCGTTTTTAATAAACTCGATACAATTGGTTGCCCATTAATATCTTTTTTAAAGATTGGATATCCTTTCATTCCTACCGATTCTACTAAAATTAGTTTCTCTACAAAAGTTGGGTGACTCGCTGTAAACTCCATCGCAACACCGCCGCCCATTGACCATCCCATTAATGAAAATTTCTCTAGCTTTAATTGATCTATAAATAGTTTTACATCTTCTGCAAAGTCTTGTAATGAATCTATCGACTTATTATACGTTGATTGTCCAAATCCTCTTAAATCAATTGCGTAAATATGATATTGATCTTGCAGTTGCTCAATAACTAAATCCCAATGTTGTGACGATGTCATATTCCCGTGAATGAGTACAAGTATTTCTTTATTTTGCCTTCCAACCTCTTGATATGCAATCGTTTCTCCATTCGATAATGAAACAAACTCCATCGTTGCAGGCTTAATCATCACAAGTCCCCCCATTCTTTTAATAGAAAGAAAACTATTTACTTATTTCAAGGATACCATGTAGAATGTATGTTCTCAATATAAAATCTATACGAAATTTTTACATAAAACAACATGTCTATTACTAGACAATTATTATAAAAAAGTATATAGTTAGCTAGGTAACTAATTTGAAAGGATCAAACTACATGGACGAAAAACAACATTTTTTTCACATCGTCAGTCAAACTTCTCGTAAGTTTACGAAGAAATTTAATGAACGTGTATCTCCAACTGGATTATTTAGTGCACAATGGGCTGTTATTTTCCGCATTAATCAAACTGGATCTTGTACCCAAACAGAATTATGCCAGTATTTAAATGTTGAATCACCAACGATGACTCGCACGTTAACACGTATGGAAACGATGGGCTGGATTATTCGTACAGAAGGAAAAGATCGCCGTGAGAAGCTCATTTCCTTATCGGAAACGGCAATAGAAATGATTCCAGTATGGCAAGAAGAAGTGGATGCCTTTGAAGAAAAAACACTAGAAGGTATTAAAGAAGAAGACTTACATCAAGCATTTCAATTGTTACAACAAATCATCAAAAATTTAGATCATTAATATGGAGGGATGACGATGCAAAGTGAGAGACTTTGGACGAAGGATTTCCTCGGAACTTGTTTTAGTAGTCTGTTTCTCTTTTTAACGTTTTACATGCTTATGACTACTCTGCCTGTCTATGTTATAGACGGCCTAAAAGGAAAACCTGAGGAAATTGGCTTAGTCGCAACTGTTTTCCTTATTTCATCTGTTTTATGCAGACCATTCACAGGAAAATGGCTTGATGATTTAGGACGAAAGAAAATACTATTTATTTCTCTTTCATTATTTTTAGCCGCTACTGTTATGTATTTCGGAGCGCAAAGTTTATTTTTATTACTTGCCCTTCGCTTCTTACATGGTATTGGCTTCGGAATGGCAACGACAGCAACTGGAACCATTGTAACTGATGTTGCACCAGCTCATAGACGCGGTGAAGCACTTGCTTATTACGGCGTATTCATGAGTCTGCCAATGGTAATTGGTCCTTTTTTAGGTTTAACAATTATTTCTCATTTTTCATTTACTGCACTATTTATCGTTTGTTCGATATTTTCATTACTCGCATTTTTATTAGGATTAGTAGTAAATATTCCACATGAAAAACCAGTAAGTAAACACAAACGCGAAAAAATGAAATGGAAAGACTTAATTGAACCATCCTCTATTCCGATTGCTCTGACAGGATTTGTTTTAGCCTTTTCTTATAGTGGTATTTTATCCTTTATTCCTATTTATGCGAAAGAGCTCGGTTTAGGAGAAGTTGCTAGTTACTTCTTTATTTTATACGCACTTGTTGTTGTAATTTCTCGTCCATTCACAGGAAAAATCTTTGATCGTTTCGGTGAAAATGTACTTATTTATCCAGCTATTATTATTTTCACAATTGGAATGTTCATTTTAAGCCAAGCGCAAACTTCATTTTGGTTCCTTGGCGCAGGTATGTTAATCGGTTTAGGTTACGGAACATTAATTCCAAGTTTCCAAACGATTGCAATTTCTGCCGCTCCAAACCATCGACGTGGTTCTGCGACAGCTACTTACTTCTCGTTCTTTGATAGTGGTATCGGCTTTGGTTCTTTCATTTTAGGTATAGTCGCTGCCAAATCAAGTTATCATAATATGTATTTTATCGCAGCTATTATCGTTGCGTTCACTTTACTTCTTTATTATGGATTACACGGACGAAAACAAAAATTCAAAAAGCAACGTACAGACGGAAAAATATCCGCATAACGTTAATAAGGAAAGTAAACTTCCCCGTTTACTTTCCTTATTTTGTATTTCTTTCAAGACGAGCGTATACTTATAATAGAAACAAAAGGAGGTACATACATGAATATAAAGAAATCTCCCTTGCTATTATTGCTATTAGTATTACTATTCGTAGTTACAGGGCTTGGGTTTACTTTCTTCAAACATAATAAAACGACTCCAACTAAAGATAATGTCACGAAAGAAAACTGGTTAAATGACCCTTACTTACGTTGGTCGTATACACATATGAAAGAATTCACTTTAATTAATGAAGTAAAAAACAATCCTGACCAAATTGCTCACTTCCCTTCTGCGTTACAAAACTTAGACAATTTTGCAGTTAAACGTGAATTTGGAAATACGATCCCTCTAAAGAAGCTTTTAGACGAAAACAAAACAGATGCTTTTGTCATTGTACATAATGGACAACTTGTTTATGAACGATATTTCAATGGATATAACGAGAGCGAGCCTCATGGTATGGCATCGTTAGCAAAGATGTTTACTGGTGCAATCATACAATCTCTCGCTGAAGAAAATCGTATTGATATAGAGAAAACAGCTGATACTTACATAAAAGAATTAAAAAATACACCGTTCGGCAAAGCAACGCTTCAGCAATTAATGGATATGCAAGTTTCTGTAGAATACCCTACGCACGGATATGTACAGCCTGGACTAGAAAATCAAGATGCACAACTATATTTAGCTAGTAATATTTTACCCCGAGGTAAAAACTACAGCGGTCCTATGAAAATTTATGATATGTTACTAGAAGCAGAAGAAACTGCACCGCCTGGTTCAGCTTTTTCTTACAATAACGGATCAACAGAAACACTCGCTTGGATTATTCGAACAATCACTGGTAAATCGTTAGCTGAAAATGTAAGCGAACGAATTTGGTCTCAAATAGGTATGGAAGAAAACGCTTATTACGTTACAGATGAAACAAAAGTAGAACAAGCAAGCGCTGGTTTAAATGCAACTGCTAGAGATATGGCCAAGTTCGGTCAACTACTATTAAATAACGGTCAATATAACGGCAAACAAATCATCCCTTCTTCTATAACAGAAAGTTTGAAAAATGTACAAGAAGGTGAACTCGCAATTGACCGTGGTGCTTCTATTTCTTATCATAATCAGTGGTGGATTCCCCACAATGAACAAGGTGCTTTCGAAGTGTTAGGCAGTTACGGACAAACACTTTACATCGATCCGAAAGCAAATATGGTGATCGTCCACTTCTCTTCTAATGCTACGCCGAGTAATGAAATACATTCGATTTATTCAAATATGTATGTTGATATCGCAAATCATTTAGAGAAGCTTTCACAATAGTGGAAGCTTTTTTCTTATTTGAGCGTTTTATTTACATCAATCCTATTCCAGTTATCATTTCGTTATTAGGAGATGCTGAAAGAATTACTATTCGAAACACGCCACCCCCCATTAATATTGATAATATTTTATAAATTTGAAAACACTAGTACTTAGGAAAGGAGGGATTGCGAATGTCTGTGAAAAAGAAATTAACTGTATTGATCATTTCACTTGCGATGATTGTAGTTATGACTACTTTAGGATCACTCCGTTTATTTGCCGAATCCGACGTTGTAACACAGCCTATTGAGGTCGAATTGAATGATGATTACTTTAATCCGAATGTCATCACTGTTCCGGTTGGAAAGACGACAACTTTACTATTGAAAAACAAAGGAAATAGAGATCACACCTTTACGGTGAAAAAGCTCGGAATCGACGCCGAAGTCCCGTCAGGGAAAGAAAAAACCATTACCATAAAACCTGAAAATCCCGGTACATATGAACTAATCTGTCGGTTCCACTACCTGAAAGGAATGGATGGAAAAGTAATAGTCAAATAACAAGCAGTACCAATTGATCCTCTCTTTTTAATAAGGTGAAACTTAGATTAGCGGAAAAAGTCAAAGAAAAGTAATAAATAATTCATCGTCCATACTTATAAAACCCACAACTGATACAAAAGAAATTCAACAGGATCAAAAGAAAAATGTTTAATTAAAAAAGTCAGGGAAAGACACTCATATACGAGTGTCTTTTCTTTATTTTCAAAAGGACCTGCTCAATTAACGCGTAAAAACATAAAGTAAAGTGAATCCATTAAAAAACATGAGTGAACCCTAGTTTTCCCCTCTTATCTAAAGGAGGAACTATTATGGGCTTTGGTGGTAGTTGTGGCTGCGGCTTTGCTGGAGGATTTGCTTTATTAGTTGTATTATTTATTTTATTAATCATAGTTGGAGCTGCTTGCTTCTGCTAAAAAAACTATCGGAAAAGACACCCATATAAGGGTGTCTTTTCTTCATGGGGTGCTGACGCATCGCCATCAAGCTAAAAGAACGAGTTATCCCCAAACAATAAATACGAGTAAAATGCACAAACTTTTCGTTCTCTGGGTGATATGAGATTTTAACTTGATGGGCATGGGGTACAGCCGTCATTTCAAAGGTTTGCGTATCCAAAATTGTGATTAAGTATGAATTTACTAAAGCCGACAGCAATCAGATAATATTCATCTCCCCGATTGCTGTCGGCTTTAATTTTAAAGTTTAATTAAAAAATTTTTTCTTGTTATTTTTGATGTAGTTAACGACAATTACAAAATAAATAACAGCTATGAGACTAATTATGCTTAATGTTAGACCTGATGGATTGGACCAAGGAAGTACAAAAAGCCAAAATACTACTAAAATTGAACTCAATACATATAACCATTTGAATTGATCTGTCATTTTTAATTCCCCCATTTTTCCTTCTTTGATGATTTTATCTTTCAAGAAGTCATCTCCTTTAATTAATTCATCAATGCTAATATTGAATAAATCACTTAATGTAATAAGTGTTTCAATATTTGGATAGCCTTTTTCAAGCTCCCATTTAGAAACTGATTGTCTGCTTATGTTTAACTTAAGAGCTAATTCTTCTTGTGATAAGTTATGCTTTAAGCGTTCTTCTTTTAGCTTTTTATAGAATTCCATGATTTCAACTCCTCTAATTTTATTTTTACTATAGATTATAAAAGTTCGTAAGAATCGAAAAGTAGAATGATGTAACCTAAGAGTAGCAAACGTTTGAAACAGCTGGTTGCATTATGTTAAAGATGTTTATTATCTTCCGCAATCGAGCTGGCGGAACAACAAATTTTGAGGTTCTTACAAAATTCTTTATTTGATGGGCATGTGGCTTTACCCTCCTTTGAAATACTTCAACGCAAAATGAAATAACGTTTCTACATAGAATATTGATCTATCAATAAATTACGACAATCGCCTAATGATTCTGAATTTTCTATATATTAAAGGTTATTACTCAAACAACCTCGAATATTGTAATAAATATACATAAGGAGGTTGATTTATTTTGTTTCGTTCCTTTACAAATGGTTGCGTCGCCTTAGTGCAACGCTTCTTACCAGAACCGTTTATTTTATCCTGTTTATTGACGGTTTTCGTTATCTTCTTCGGCATGTTTGCAACACATCAAACACCAGTTGAAATGATTACTCACTGGGGTAATGGTATTTGGGGCTTACTTGCCTTTTCTATGCAAATGGCTCTTGTACTCGTGACTGGATCTGCTTTAGCAAACGCTCCTCTTATTAAAAAAGGATTAACGAAAGCGGCGAAACTACCGAAAACAAATGGTCAAGGTATTATTGCCATTTCTATTATTAGTTTACTAGGAGCATATATAAACTGGGGATTTGGCATTGTTGTATCTGTTTTATATGCAAAGGAAGTCGCAAGGCAGTTAGACGGACTTGATTATAGACTAGCAATCGCTTCTTCTTACTCCGGATTTCTCATTTGGCATGCAGGTCTTTCTGCTTCTATCCCTCTTACGTTAGCTACAGGCGGCGAAACGTTAATCAAAACGACAGCTGGGAGTATTAAAGAAGCGATTCCAATAACAGAAACGTTATTCTCACCATACGCTCTCGTTCCAGTTATTATCTTTTTAATCACAATGCCTCTCATTAATAAAGCAATGCATCCAGATGAAAAACATACGATTACAGTAGATCCTAGTGTATTTCATGAAGAAGCTGCCGCTCAAGAAGTTGAGCAAAAAACATTCGCTGAAAAAATGGAGAATAGTATTATTATTACACTTTGCATCGGGTTATTAGGTCTTATTTATATTTTTAACTATTTTAGTACGAAAGGCTTTAACCTTACGCTTGATATCGTCATTTTTATGTTATTAATTGCGGGACTTATTTTCCACCGTACTCCGATTCAATATATTCGTGCTTTTTCTGACTCAACAAAAAGCGCTTCTGGTATTTTACTTCAATTTCCGTTCTACGCAGGAATTATGGGGATGATGATTGGAGTGAATAGTGAAGGTCTTTCACTTGGAGGAGCTATATCTACTTTCTTTATTAGCATTTCAAATGAAAACACATTCCCGCTCTTTACATTTTTAAGCGCTGGAATTGTTAATATTTTCGTTCCATCTGGAGGCGGTCAATGGGCAGTGCAAGCACCAATCATGATTCCAGCTGGCGCTGAGCTTGGTGTACCCGCTGCAAAAACAGCGATGGCAATCGCATGGGGCGATGCTTGGACGAATTTAATTCAACCTTTCTGGGCGTTACCAGCATTAGCGATAGCTGGTTTAGGAGCTCGTGATATTATGGGATTTTGTGTTGTCAATTTACTTTATGCCGGCGTAATCATAAGCCTATGTTTCCTTTTCATTTAAATAATTAATTACTCGAAAAGCTAGTTTTATACTAGCTTTTTTATATGATAAATTATTCGCTTTCTATACAATTTATTATCTTTCTCCACACTATCTCTGTATGATTTAACACTTCATATGCAAACAAATCTTCGCACACTTTTTCAATCATATGAGGATTGTTCTTCAAGAAATTCCACCGTAGCACTTTAGGAAGAAAATGTTTTTCATATTCTTTACTTCCCCTTATCACCTCATCAACTTCTCTTTCACAAATTCCTCTTATTAGATAATCATTTCTTAATTGTATCTGAATTTGTTTAAACGTTTCGCTGCATTTCTTCAATTGGACTAAACACTTTATATACGTACGAAAAAGTTCGTCCTCATAATTACAACACTTTATAATACGATCGATTTCATTCATAATTTACGAGCCTCTCCTTCTATTTGTAACAGCCATTTTTCACGCTGCGTTACTTTACTCGTTTTCACAGATTGAAAAACAGAACGCTTTATATTACGAATGCCACAAAAGCGTAAAACTCCTCTTTTCATCATAATCCAATCCGCTGATCGATATAATAGTGCCACGTACCATAACGGTGAGTCTAACGTATTAATAACCCACGCCTTCTTTCCTTTAAATAAGCCTTTCGGTAATGCACCTTTATACTTATAAGCAAATCCAGCTACAAAAATACGATCGATAAATCCTTTTAAAATGGCAGGCATGCCCCACCACCATATCGGATATATGAATAGAAGAGCATCGGCCTTCTGCACTAATTCCCTATATCGCTTCGTCTCTTCTTCATGTAGTAAATCACGTCTTTTCTTCTCCTCATTAAATACAAGTACTGGATCGAATTGTTCCTTATATAAATCGAGTAGTGTAACAGAATGATTTGTTCCTTGTAGTCCTTTTTGAACATGCTCCAAAATCGATGCATTAAAACTTGAAGGATTAGGATGAGCGTATATAATTAATATATTCACTACAAAGCACCCCCTTCTACAGTTAAATTTACCCTTTCTTTAACATCTTCTCTACAATTTGCACATTTTTAGAACTTTGTAATAAACGATTTAACACTGTTAGTAACTCTTCTTTTTCTAAACCTTTCAGTTGCTCTTTAACTGTACTCTCACCAGCACCTTGAATATCATAAACGACCGCTGCCATATGTTTACAATAGTTCTCATAAGGACACTCGCAGCTACTTTCTGTAAAATCTTCAAGATCAATAATCACTTCATAATTCCCTGCATTTCCAGTAACGAAAGCAAATACTTTCTTGTCGTGTATTTCAACATCTTCTACATGTCCTTCTTCATAATATTCATACCCTCTATCTATAATGTACTTTGGAATCCATTTCGTTATATCTTTTAATAAATAAGCATACATAACAACACCTCTTCCTTTAATTCCCTTTTGACTTCCAAAACCCTGCGTGTTATTCTAATTACTGTCAAGTAGCGAGTCTACGTGACAAAACAACTGACACCTATTCGGCGAAGGTGTCTATTTTTATTTGTAGCCGATATGAAGTGCCTCTTTCAGGCACATTCAATTTTTGACACTACACACTCAACACCATTCCCTTGTATCAGGCTGCTTTAGCAGTCTTTTACTCTACATACTTCGTTATTCCAAGAAAAAAAGAGAGCTTAGCTCCCTTTTCTCGCTTTATAAAATACCCCTTTTTCAGCATAGAGATATTCATCAGAAGCTAAAGTAATTTTCCCATCCAGTTTCAGTTCATCTAATAGTCTTGATAAATAAAATTGATGTAACATTTTTTTCGTGAATTTTCCTTCATGATGCGAAACGATATGTTCTTGAATATCTAACAATGATATTGGCTTATCTTGCTCTATCATATATTCATAAACTGCATTACGCAGTTTTACGTATTTTTCGAGTGTCACAGTACTTCGCAACCCCTTTCTTCTTATTATGTATTTTCGTAATCGGTTTTTTTGCAACAAAAAAACCTCTCCGATAAGAAGAAGTTACGTATATATCTTCGTCTTATCTCCCAGAACAAATATGTTCTGCTGGAATTAGCACCTGCATCGCGGTTGCTGGGTTTCATCGGGCCAGTCCCTCCACCTCTCTGGATAAGAAAATATTCACTTTGAATTTAACTATACGTATCTTTATTGTAATTGTCAAATAAATTATATTTTCTTCTTTATTGTTCATACTACAAACAGATATACAAAAGGAGGTTACTACGTTGCAAAAGAACGCCCGTGGATACGTACAAGATTCATTTCATTCGTTACAAGAAGCGAAGCATTGTTTAGAAGATGCATTACAAACTGTTGAAAAAGAAAGCAATCGCGCACGTATTGA
Organism: Bacillus sp. H1a; assembly: GCF_000633475.1. NCBI lineage: Bacteria > Bacillati > Bacillota > Bacilli > Caryophanales > Bacillaceae > Bacillus > Bacillus sp. H1a. The sequence goes on from NZ_AYMH01000022.1 coordinate 63,721, forward strand.
ACAATCCCTTTATGCTGTAGAAGAAGCATTACAAAGATGTGATTATACCGTTCATATTTTAGAACAAGAATGAAAACTTCCCATCAAAAGATGGGAAGTTTTTTTCAAATGGCATACTTCATCATTATTGCCGTTATTATTAAAAAATATACAGAATTAACAATTTCCAAAATCCCTACTTTTAATATAGAAATCTTTTTACCATACAACATAATTGCTCGAATGACACTTGGTACGAATATGAGAGAACACCATGGATTTATAGCAAATACGATTACCGTTAATACAATATGATATCCCCAAGATATATAACGATACTTCGGATTATTTTTTTCACGAATCATTGTTTTCACGTAAAACGTGCTTCCTAAAAAATATAAGAATGAAATAAGCGCAATGAATACTGCTGTTCTATCAATAAATTTCATTGAGAAATAATAACTGATTAAGCCGCCTATACAAAACACAACAATCGCGCAAATGTCATTTAGTAATGCTCTTTCATTTTTTTGACGAGCGTAATACATGTTTACAATAAACAAAGGAATCAGTAACACTACGAATAAAAGAATTCGCCATTCATATAATAAAGAAATCATCCCAAATACGAATGCGCAAATAAAATATACAATTGCAGCGTGCAGAAACTCTTTTTTTCTTCTTTGCTTTATGTACATGAGAAATGGATACGTAGCTAAATAGATAAAAAACCAAGCTAAGAACAATGGAATATGATAAAAAGTAGGTTTGCCAAGTAATACACTTAATAGAAATGGAATGACAAGCATCGCCCATGCTCCATGCTGTTTCGGAATAACTAACTTCATTAACTATACACCTCCCTTTTGAAAATAATTCTCACCTATTATTATACAAATAACTTCATATAAAAACGAAGATATATTAAATCTATTCTTTGACACTTTTACAATAAAAAAATGCTTCTTACAATATGTAAGAAGCATGAAAGAGGCAAACGAATATGTAAGTCGCGACCCTACCTTATATGAGTATGCTGTTCTACGTCACCTTATGCTCATCTAATATACCATACTTTTTTTTAAATCTTGTGAGGATCGTAATCCATGAAGTACTGAATAACAGTAGGAAAATAACATTCGATATCGCATGACTAAGATCGAAAGAAAAACTTGCGACATAGTAGGCAATAACTGTTTCCCACGTTGCTTCTCGTATAAAACCAAGAAGCCCCCAGAAATTCATAATCCATCCAAAAACGAATCCAACGACAAAGCCATATATGAGTCTTCCCCAAAGCTTTTTCATTAAAAATGTGTTGCGCAATAGTCCAGCTATAAATCCAATCATGCCCCACGAAAACATTTGCCACGGCGTCCACGGACCTTGTCCTAAAAAAATATTAGATACAATGGCCGCTGTTGCACCAATCATAAAGCCAGTTTCACTCCCAAAAACAATTGCAGAAACGATAATGACAAAGGAAGTCGTTTGTACACTCGGTAAAATCGAAAATGGCACTCGACTAACCGCTGCGATTGCTGCTAACACGGCAACGATAACAATTTCACGTGAAACAAACGCTTTCCTTTCAAAGCGGACATAGAAAGGTAACATAATGATAGCTAATAAAAACAAACTACTTACCATGTAATAACCATCCATAATAAGAGTCGTAAAGAGTAGTGTACATATTACAATAGCAAAAATAAATATTATGAATGCAACATATCGTTTGGACACGCTTCGTACACATCCTCCCACGTTAATGCAAATGGCAACTCTTTTCGGATGAATCGATTAATAGATGTTGTATAAAAGAAATTGCCACTAAAGAACTCTTTCGGTGTATCATTCATAATGACTTTCCCATCAAATAACATCATGCATTGATCTACATATTTTGCTGCAAACTCAATATCATGCGTTGCCATCACAATCGTTGTACCTTCTTTTTGCAACTGCTTAAATAGCTCTCCTACTCTTTCTTTCTTCCATGGATCCAGGCCTTTCGTTGGCTCATCAAGTAATAATAAAGTTGGCTTTGATAATAACGTTGTACATAATGCGAGTAGTTGTTGCTCTCCCCCGCTACAATCATGCGGATGCCGATCGATAAGCGAATCTAGCCAAAATCTCTTTAACATTTCTTCTGCTATTACTTTTCCCTCTTCGCCATATAATTCACGAGCACGCTCATAAACCTCTTCCCACACTGTATCAAATGTGAAATGATAGTACGGATGTTGTGATACGTATCCTATACTTTTAAATCGTTCTTTCGAATCGATTTTATGTATCACTTTTCCACTCCACTTTACTTTCCCTCTTCTAGCCTTTTGTAATCCTGCTAAAATCGTTAACAGTGTAGACTTCCCTGTACCATTTTTTCCGACGAGAGCTGTCCATTTTCCTTTTTCGATATTCACTGTCAAATCTCGCAAAATGATTGGACTATTTTTTTCATATTGAAAAGATATATGTTCTGCACTTAAAATTACTTCTTGCTTCTCACGTTGTTCCACTTGCTGATTCATATATTGTATCGCCTTAAAATCATTCATTTTCATTTGTGCTTCTCGCACTGTAAACGGAATATCTTTCACATTCCACTCTAAAAACAATCTTGGAATTTGCGGAATGAATGGACGGAATTTTTCTACTTCCCACATTTTCGCTATCACACTTTTAGGCGTACCATCATAAATGATTCTTCCGTTATCCATACAAACGACACGAGTTGCTAGCGGCATCACTTCATCTAAACGATGTTCACTTAAAATAATCGTAATTCCGAGTTCTTCATTAATACGCTTTAACAATCCTAAAAACTCTTTCGCAGCAATCGGGTCTAACTGCGCTGTTGGTTCATCCAGTAATAATAGCTTCGGCTGCATGACTAATACCGCAGCCAAATTTACTAGTTGTTTTTGTCCACCAGATAAAGTATGAACAGATTGGTGTAACAAATCTTGAAACCCTAAAAAACTAATGAGCTCCGCTATTCTTTTTTGAATAATATGTGATGGTAATCCGATATTTTCTAAAGAAAATGCTAGCTCTTGAATCACTGTATCCATTACGAGCTGATTTTCTGGATTTTGAAATACCATACCAATTTCTTGTGCAGATAATAAATCTGGTACATTTTCTAATAAAGCACCATCATAATATGTATGTCCAGAACGCGTGCCAATTGGAAGTAACTCCTTTTTGAAATGTTTTAATAAAGTTGTCTTCCCAGAACCTGAACCGCCAGCAAGTACGATAAATTCTCCTTTTTGAACAGAAAGATAAATATGCTGTAACGCTTCTTCATTTTCATCAGCATATACAAATGATAAATTCTTTATTTCTGCATGCGCCACCATATCCATTCCCTTCCTTCCATTACAAGCGGTAAGCTAATAAACATCATAAATAACAAAAACATAATTCCATCGTATTGCTGGAATAGTATTGATTCCACTTTCGGATAAATGATCAATTTGCCTCCGCCGTAATAACTACATATGAATGAAGTTATTAATAGAAAAACTAAATAACTCAACGTAGACCAGTCACGTCTTTCCATTCTATATCGAATATACGTCGTACGCTTCGTTACACCAAATCCGCGAGCTTGCATAGAATCAGCCGTTTGTAGTGCGTCTTCTAACGAACAAACTAACAATACTTGCAGTAATTGCATTCCATTTTTTATACGCTCAATGAGTGAACCTGAATCTAATTGTACACCTTTCGTTTTTTGGACGAGTGTAATTTTCTTTAATCGTCGTATAAATAAAGGAACAAATCGCACTGTAATCATCGTTAATAGTGCAACTTTCGGTGAAATTCTTGAAAACAAATATAAAAATTTATGACTTGAAATAATATCGTTATAAGATGCAAAAGTAAACATTACCGCAACTAATAATAATCCCATAACAAGTCCATACATACAGGCCTCAAGCTTAATCCGGCTATCTCCTAAATGAAATAACGTAGTCGCTCCTCTATGTGTTAATAAAGAATTAAACAAAATTACCATTAAAAAGAATACAATAGTACTCGGCAGCATCTTTCTTATTTTCTCGCCATTCCCTTGTACTATATTTATGGTTACTATTAGTACAATCGCTCCAATTAAAAAAAGAGGATGAAGACACATCATACATAGTATCATCACCCCAATATAATAGAAAAAATTCACAAAAGGATGTAAAGAAGAAAAGCTTATTTTCATAGTCCTTTACCGAAGATCCTTTCCTATTTTAATACAAACACCCACTCAATTGTATCTCCTGGTTTTACTTTAACTACACCAGCACTATAATTTGGAAAAGCACCGTTCACACGATATTTCCACCCACTAGTAGCAGTAATATCTTTTTCGTACAAGTCATTAATACCTTTTACATATATACCATCTTTAGAGCCCATTGCATCAACCTCTAGTCCTGTACTCTGTAGCACACTGTAAACTGTATCACCTTCTTGTACATCAACCTTTTTCGCACCTAATAAGTATCCTTCATGACCTTTTACGGAGATAGTAACTTGTTTCGCTTGCGGTTTCGGTGGTTCTGGCGGATTAGGTGGCACTGGTTTCGGTAGTTCTGGAACAGTTACGTCTTTTCCACCTTTATTCGGATCAACTTTTTGCTCCTGCTTTGGTGTTTCTTTCGGCTGATTAACAACCTTTGCTTCTTCTTTTACTTCTGGTGCTTTCGGTTGCTGCTTCTCTTCTTGTACTTTTTGTTGTTCCGGTTGTTTATTTGCAGCAGGTTGTTCTTTCGGTTTCTCTTCTTTCTTTACTTCAGGCTGTTCCTGCGCTTTTTCTTCTTTTTGTTCTTGCTTATCTTTCTGCTCTTCTTGTTGTTTCTGTTCCGGCTCAGTTTGTTTCTCTTCCGGTTTCGTTTCATCTTTTTGTTCTTCTTGTTTCGCTACTTCTTTTTGTTCTTCTTGCTTTGGTTCTGCCTTCTTCTCAGGCTTTACAGCCGTTTCTTCACATCCGGCTAATAATCCCAAAGAAAGAAATAACGAAATGAACCATTTCATCTTACTCATGCTGCCCCTCACCTTTCATAATAAAATTAGGAGCAAATAATTGCTCCTAATTTTTGTTAAGCTGCTTTACGTCTCCATAATACATATGCAGAAGCAATACATAATACACCCATACCTACTTCTGTAGCTGCACTATGAGAAGATGCTCCTGTTTTTGGTAATTGATTCTTATTGTTGTTTGGTTCTTTATTAACTCGTTCGTTATCTACAACAACTTTCAAATTTTCATCTTTTGGTTGTTTTTGTAACTCTTCTTGTTGTTTCGGCTGTTCTACAACTTCTTTTTCTTCTACAGTTGTTTCTGGTTCTACAATTGGTTTCGTATCGATTTCATTACCTGATACATTTGACAAATCATAAATCGATTTCCCAAGATCTTTAAACTGAAGTAAAGCTAAAAATGCTTGCTCTGTAGCCATTCCGCTACCTTTTTGATCTTTTGGTAACCATTTGAACTCACCATTTGGAAGCTGGTATGACATTAAATTTTGTACTGCTTTATTAAGACGAGTGTGATCTACATCTTTAACTAGCGATAGTCCAATAATTGCTTGTGCAGTACTATTAGAATTCTCTTGTCCATCAGCAGCAAAGCCACCATTGTCTAACTGCTGCTTGTATAAGTAATCAACAGCTTTTTGAATAACTGGCTTAACATCTTGTTGTTCTTGGTAAGGAGCTAATGCTGATAAAACCATACCTGTTACATCAATGTTACTAGCACTTTCTTTTTTACTTGAACTATCATACGTCCAGCCGCCATCTGTATGTTGCGCCTGTAAAAGTGCTTGTACTAATGCAACTCGATTCCATTTCGCTTCAACTGGAACCTCATATTTCTTTGTATCAAATGCAAGTAAAGCAAATGCGTATCCTGTTACAGAATCCACTTTATCTGATTCAAACAAATTTTGTACTAAGTTTTGTCCCTCTATCTTTGTAGGATCTACATTCATTGCATTCATCATGATAATCGTTCTAGCTAAATCTGTTGCTGAAAAACGATTTAAACGCTTCTTAACCTTTTCGGCTACTGGCTTAACATAGTTTACTTTCGTTTCAACCGGAATGTTTACACCTGAACGAGCAAGCCCAATCGCTACCCAATCACTACCAATTCCATCTTGTAACATCTTTTCTGACGTTTTAGAAATTGCTTCGTTTAATTGTGCCGCTGGAATTTGAATATTCTCTTGCTTTGGTTGTTCTGTTGGTTTATCATTTGTTTGCGTTCCATCTGTCGGTTTACCATTTTCGCCTTCTGGTTTTGTTTCGCCTGTTGGTTTACCATTTTCGCCTTCTGGCTTTGTTTCGCCTGTCGGTTTACCATTTTCACCTTCTGGTTTTGTTTCGCCTGTCAGTTTACCATTTTCGCCTTCTGGTTTTGTTTCGCCATTAGGTTCTTCCGTTTTACAAGTTCCGAACTTATCTAACGTTTCTTTCAATGTTTCTTGACTCATATTGCTCCAGTCTGAAACGTAACGAAATGCAACAACATCCCCAGATTCTAATTTATAACTATCCGCACCAACTTCTGCGGATTTATCATTTACATCATACATCCAGCCGCTCGTTGCTCCAGCCATTAATCCATCAATGCCCTTTACATACGTTCCAAATGACATACTTTCAGATGTAACTTTGTCCCCCATTACTTTTTGGAGCAAACTAAGAGCTGTTTCTCCATCTTCAATGGAAACTTCTTTCGGACATAACATAATTCCTTTTTGTGATTCACCAACAATTACAAGTTTCGCTGTTTTTCCTTCAGCAAACGCAATATGTACGGAATTCGTAAAAGAAACAAATACAAGTGCGACTGCCATTAATGATGTAAGCAGCCATTTCTTTAACATTGCCATCCTCAATTATTCCTCCCTTTACTAACATTCACACAAAAAAAGGCCCTTCAAGGGCGTGCGATTGACACTCTTTTTTTGTAAGTGTCGAACAAAAAGCGCACAACACCTCCTATCCGCATGATTCGCGGCTATATTTGTATAGGAAAAATAATTTCGTTTATGAACGCACCATTGTGATAACATTCACTTTTCTAGGCAAAATTTACTTCCATTTCAAGTTATCGTAAAACGATAAACCTATACATTCTGTAAATTATAAATTTCTGTATTATTTTACTATTGACAAAGGATTTTGTCCATGTTTTATTAGATTTATTTCCCTATAAAACTATCTTATTAGGCTTTAATTAATAGAACTCACTACTTACTATGTAAGCTCTTTTCACTAACAATAATTCCATCTTCATCCACATAAACATATTCATTCGGTTTCCATTCAACTTTTCCAAATTGCAATGGAATATTTTTTTCTCCTTTTCCTTCTTTTATACTTCTATTTGGCATCGTCCCTAATGCTAAAATACCGATATTAATATTTTTCAGCTCTCTAGAATCACGAACATAACCATTCACAATAATTCCTGCTAAATTTCTTTCTTCCGCAATAGCCGCTAAATTATCACCGAGTAGCGCGCAATTTGTAGAGCCCTCACCATCAACAACTAATACTGTTCCTTCTGGTAGTGTTTGTAATCCTTCTTTTACTAGTACATTATCATCCTTCACTTTTACTGTTGCGATTTTTCCATAGAATTGCTCTTTCTTCCCATAAGACTGAAAAGACTGGCGACATATTTGTAATTCATTTTCAAATTCATCACATAGATCAGTAGTTTTCCACATCTCTTTCCCTCTTTTCCTATTTCTTTTTATATTACATATTCTTGGATTTTTTTCGTTTCCCTGTCTAATGTTGTAATAATTTGCATATGAAGTAAAAGCCAAATAAGAAAAAAGTAGTTTTAAAAACTATTGCTTTAAGGAGAAAGCTTTATTATAATCTATCACACGTAAGTAAATTCAGAATATTAAAACTTAACCATGTGAAAGAAGGAGGGATTTCATGCAACTACAGACTGAGACAAAAAAACAGCCTAGTCAATCAAAATTTAAAATGCCTGATGCATATGTTCTATTATTTTTTATCGCTTTACTTTGTGCAATTGCAACTTATTTTGTTCCTGCTGGAGAATTCAAAAGAGTTACAAAAGGCGCCATTACCACAACGATACCAGGAAGCTATCATTCTGTTCCGCAATCTCCTGTAGGGTTTGTTTCCTTTTTTACTGCCATTGAAAAAGGAATGACACTTGCTGCCCCAATTATCTTTTTAATTTTATTCACCGGTGGCGCAATTGCTATTCTCGAAAAAACAGGTGCTCTTGATGGCTTAATCTATCATGTTATTAACAAATTTCGTAATCAGCAACTACTTTTCATTTGTATTGTCGCAGCACTCTTTTCCATTCTTGGCACAACTGGCATTATCGTTAACTCAGTTATCGGTTTCATCCCCATCGGGATCATCGTTGCACGCACGTTAAAATGGGACGCTATCGTCGGTGTAGCAATCATCTATTTAGGCACTTATGCTGGTTTTAATGCTACTTTATTATCTCCCTCACCTTTAGGCATTTCACAAAAAATCGCAGAACTTCCGATGTTTTCTGGAATTGGTTTGCGTGTCGCAATCTATATATCTTTTTTAATTGCTACGATTTTGTATATACATTTTTATGTCAAACGTTTGAAGAAACCGAATAAAGGCAGTATCCTCGGAAACGACTGGTTTCCAAGCAACGCACTTTCAAATAATAATGAAGAAACAAATAAAACAGATGTCTCTTGGACAATTCGCCATAAATTAATATTACTAGTTACGTCATTATCTTTAATTGCATTTTTAATAGGGGCTTTTCGTCTACATTGGTCGGATTCACAAATGACTGCCACATTTATTTTTATAGCAATTGCAGCTGGGCTCATTGGTGGTATGAAAGCAAATGATATCGCCTCTACGTTTCTAGCAGGATGTCAAAAACTCATATATGGTGCTTTGATCGTCGGAATGGCTCGTTGTATTTCAGTCATTTTAGAACAAGGAAAACTACTTGATACAATCGTTAACCAACTCGCACATTTTCTTGAAGGACAAAGTCCTATATTCGGCGTTATGGGAATGTATATCGGAAGCGCCGCACTACACTTCCTTATTTCATCAGGAACAGGAGAATCTGTTATTTTCATTCCTATTTTAGCGCCTCTAGCAGACTTAATGCATATTACACGCCAAGTAACTGTAGAAGCGGTTATGCTTGGAGAAGGCGTAGTAAACTGCCTAAATCCAACATCTGGCGTGTTAATGGGCGTACTCGCAGCAAGTGGTATTTCTTACGGGAAATGGATTCGTTTTATGGCCCCCCTTGCACTCATTTGGTTTATAATTGGACTTATTTTTCTTATTGTTGGAGTGAATATAGAGTGGGGACCTTATTAAATAATAAAACAAATAAAGCTATCACGATTCAAAAGTGATAGCTTCATTTGTTTCTATAACTGCTCGGCTTTAAAACATTACACCATTATTTATAGGCTGTTATTGTAAATTTTCTTACCTTTTTAGAAAAGATCAATTCGATAAATTGTAATTTTATGTAAGGTAAATTACAATTTAAGTAGAATAATTGATTTAAGAATACATTCTTAATAATAATTAATTGTATACATATTATAAGAAAGGATGTGATTAACTAATGACTTTCAGCTCAAAAGTGGACATCTTTTTTATAACTTTTATATTTTTAACCGTTTTTCTAATGAGTTCACTACCACTGCTTCCCCTATTCATTTATGGAGGAACGTCACTATCTATTATAATTATTTTAACTGCTATCCTTGTTATTTCAGTAGGTCTAATATTCTGGTACGCAACTTCTATTAAATATGTTTTCTATGAAGATTATTTATTAATTAAAGGTGGACCATTCAAAAGTAAAATTCCGTATCAAAACATAATAGAGGTGTCTCCAACGAATGAGAGATTCACTGGTTATCGAATTTCATCTTCTGATAAAGGATTTGAAATATTACTCACATCAGCCCCCCTTGGAAATGTAAAGGTTTTACCAAAGGATAAAATAAAGTTCATCACCGAATTAAGAAAACGATGTCCTAATGCACTAATTCAAGAACTCAAATAAATGGTAATAAACATTTTAAAATGTCCTTTACACAGTGTACAGATTATTATGATTTACGAATAAGGCGAAACTTAATCAGTGGGGATGCCCATCCCCACTGATTATTAGGCCACATCAATTGGTTATTTACAGGCAGTTACTCTCCCTTCCAGCTTCCTCACATTCGCTGGATTTTGATGTAGGAACCTTACTGCCCGCATATAGCGAGATAAAATGCGTATCCATCCAATTCACAATTATTTCTTCCAGGTTCGGATGAAGTGGCTTAGCTGCTCCTTCCGCATAAATCTTTTTAACGAATTTACCGAAAGAATTCTCCTTCCTCAAGCGTGTGAAGAGCGATAAGTGGGAGATGAATTTCGGTTTGGCATAGCCAAAAACTTTTGATAAACTAGCTATATGAAGTTCTTTGATAACTTGATATATAAGGTTGCAGGAAGAAAATAGAATGCGAAAACCAAGCCATTCGGTTCCTGCGTAAAATATCAACCGTATAAAGAGAGCATCCAAGCGTTGGACATCTAGGGGTGGAACGCCCCGAAGTAACGCTCAGGGAGACGAAAGGTTACTTTCGTCGTGGAACTGAGAAGCTCCCACTTCAAGCTTTGCTAAGTGGTGAGTAGTTCACTTAACAAAATCAACTATTAGGAAACATCCTCATAAAATAAAAAGAAGCTCCAGTAAACTAGAACTTCTTTTTCTATGTATAATTATTTCGTTACTTCACCAAATTTCGCTTTCGTCACTTTCGCCAAATCTTCAACTTTGAGCTCAATTTGCACACCAATTTTCCCGCCACTAACGATCATCGTTTCAAGTGATTGGGCGCTCTCATCAATGCATGTAGCAAATAACTTCTTCATTCCTACTGGTGAACAACCACCGCGAATATATCCTGAAACTTTCGTAATATCTTTTACAGGAATCATTTCTATCTTTTTTTCACCGACTGCTTTTGCGGCTGCTTTTAAATTCAGTTCCTCATCTACCGGGATTATAAAAACATGATATTCTTTACTATTCCCTTGAGCGACAAGTGTTTTATATACTTCTCTCACGTCCCTACCAATTTTCCCCGCAACTGAAACACCATCAATTTTCCCATCGTCCGGATCATATGACATCATCGAATATTCAATTTTTTCTTTATCTAATATTCGCATCGCATTTGTTTTATCTTTTTTCATGAGTTTCTCCTTAAAAAATTATTTCATATTATTAAGATTTCTTTTATTATACACCTTTTTTAAATTACCCTGCATAACTTCACTCATTTTTCAAAACTGAAAATATTGATATTTCAAAAATCTTCTGTTATACTTTTGAAAAAACTTATTAAGGAGAGATTTGTAATGCGAACTTTTAATACTTCTTTCCAACTTCATCATCATACGTAACGCCGTGTATCCGAAGAAAAATTTTTCTTCGTGGGTACAGGGCTTTTCCTGTTGACCCACGAAGCGTTCATAAAGCTATGTGGGTATTTTTATACCTGCATGGCTTTTTTTAATTTAAAAGAGGAGTGATTAGAATGGAAATGAAAAATGTAAAAGGAACAAAAGACTATTTACCAGAGGAACAAGTATTACGAAATAAAATTAAAAGAGCTTGTGAAGATACATTTGAACGATATGGATGTAAACCTTTAGAAACTCCAACATTAAATATGTACGAACTTATGGCATATAAATATGGTGGTGGCGATGAGATTTTAAAAGAAATATACACGCTTCAAGATCAAGGAAAACGTGAGCTTGCCTTACGCTACGATTTAACAATTCCATTCGCTAAAGTTGTTGCGATGAACCCAAATATCCGCCTTCCTTTTAAACGATATGAAATTGGAAAAGTATTTCGAGATGGTCCAATTAAACAAGGGAGATTTCGTGAGTTCATACAATGTGATGTTGATATAGTTGGTGTAGAGTCTGTAATTGCAGAAGCTGAATTAATGGGCATGGCATTTGAACTTTTTCGTACATTAAACTTAGATGTACAAATTCAATATAACAATCGAAAATTATTAACTGGTATTCTCGAATCGATTAACATTCCTACTGAATTAACGAATGATGTTATCTTGTCATTAGACAAAATTGAAAAGATCGGCATTGATGGTATTCGAAAAGATTTGCAAAACCGCGGAATTATAGAAGAAACAGTAGAAATAATATGTGATACAGTGCAATCTTGCATGGAGTTTGATATTGCTGACTTTGAAAAAGCGTTCAATAATACACTCGTTACAAGTGGAGTAAATGAACTACAGCAATTACAGCAATATTTACTCGCTCTCGGAATTAAAGAAAGTACTATATTCAACCCGTTTTTAGCAAGAGGACTCACAATGTATACAGGAACTATATATGAAATCTTTTTAAAAGATGGAAGTATCACATCGAGTATTGGTAGTGGTGGTCGCTATGACAATATAATCGGAGCCTTCCGTGGTGATAATATGAGCTATCCAACTGTAGGGATTTCATTCGGTTTAGATGTTATTTATACAGCGCTGCAAAAACAAGAAACGATGGCATCTACGGCAGATATTTTTATCATTCCACTCGGGACAGAATTACAATGTTTACAAATCGCCCAAAAATTACGTGCTACAACTTCCTTAAAAGTTGAACTTGAACTAGCTGGTCGTAAATTAAAGCGTGCCCTTAATTACGCCAATAAAGAAAATATCCCGTATGTACTTATAATTGGTGAAGAAGAAATTACTGCAGAAACCGTTGTGCTGCGAAATATGAAGGAAGGCACTGAAGTAAAGATTCCCCTTTCTTCTTTAGAAAATAACACATTTAAAAACTATATATAATAAGAGCCACCCTCCTTTGGGTGGTTTTTCTAATGAATAAATAAAAATTGAACTAGTTTACATAATATAATTATCGTTACATTTTAACGTAAATCACAAAAACATATCTATTCATCCACTATATTTGGTAATATATTCATACGAGCATATTTAGGAGGAATTTACTTTGAAGGAAGTCGTAAAAACATTAAAGTGGACTACAGGTATTTCCCATCTGTTATTAATTCTTTGTTATTTACTTCAAGGAATAGTTGACTTATCCGAGATACCATTACTTATAGTAATTACTCTACATATCATTACTATTTTATTAGCTAAAAAAGAAGGCATGAAAACCTATGCTAATTATATAGGAATCCTCACTATTCTAGTTGCTTTCTTTCCCTATATACGAATCGCTATACATATTATAGCGTCGATTTTCCTTCTATTAGATGCGGCTTCCACGAACACAAAAGAAGTGTATGATTTATAGCGGATTGAAAAATAGAAGTTAGCGAAAGATTTTTCAACCCTATACAAAAAAGAGGGCAGATATGCATCTCCCTCTTTTGTCTAACTATTTTTATTATTTTTGTTCTTGCTCGTCCATAATCTTCTCAAACGCCGCAGATACTTTTTCAAATTCCTCATCACTTTCAATGTATGAGAATTCGTCATCTTCTTCTACTTTTAAAAAGAAAATATCAACGTCTTCCTCTGTTTCCGCTTGGATGTCTTCTACAAAGGCAACTGCAATGTATTCTGCTCCTTCGACATCCATCGCTCCAAGCACTTCAACTTCCTGCTCTTCATTATTCTCGTCGCTAAGGCTAAACACTTCGCCTACTTCAATATCTGACATATTCATTCTCCTCCTATCACACTCTAAAAAATAGAACGCTCAAATCGTATACTCACTAACATATCTTTCCATAAAAAAGTTGAATTCATACAGAAAGAACAACAAATTCTTGTTGATTCAGCATAAGTATGCAAATAATACTATACGCGATAAATGTAAATTTTTATACTAAAGTGACTTATGCAACAATTCCAGTACATCTTTCATCGCATAAGGACCATCTTTTTTTACGTGCTCAGCGAATTCAGAAACGAGACGCAATGTTTTCACACTTTCGATTGGATGATCTCCTGACGCACTTTCAGCAGAAAGCATAACTGCATTCGTTCCATCCAGTACAGCTTGAAATACATCCGTCACCTCAGCTCTTGTAGGAATAGAATGATCTACCATAGATTGAAGCATTTGTGTCGCTGTAATGACATACGTATTCGTTCGATTGCACTCACGAATCAGCATTTTTTGTAAAAGCGGAATAAATTGATAGAGCAATTCCACTCCTAGATCTCCCCTTGCAATCATGATTCCATCCGCTTCTTTACATATATCTTGAAAATTCTCGATCGCTTCCATCGTTTCAATTTTTGCAATTAAATTAGGTGCAGTTTCTGTGTACCCTTGTATAAAATTTCGTATTTCCTTTATATGACTAGGTTTTCGAACGAAAGAACACGCAATAAAATCAACACCCTCTTCTAGCAGAAACTGAATGTCTTTTTTATCCTTCTCTGTAATAGCTGGTAAACTTACGATTGTACCTGGTAAGTTCACCCCTTTATGAGAGGAAATATTGCCACCTGTTTTTACCCTTGTTTCTATTTTTTCCGTACTTACCTTTTCAACAATTAATTCAACTTCTCCATCATTAATAAGAATTCTACTTCCTACTTTTACGTCATTCGCGATCCCTACATAATCAACACTTACTTCTTCTTTATTCCCTTGAACTGGATTGGTATGTAAAGTAAATAACTCCCCTGCTTCAAGGGTAATTTGTTCCTCTTTCATTTCACCCAATCTTATTTTAGGACCTTGTACATCCCCTAGAATTTTAATAGAATCGTCTAACGATTTTACTAAACGAATGATATCTTTATGACTTTCATGCGTGCCATGTGATAAATTTAACCGAACAATTTTCATACCATTGTCTATTAACTGAGCTAATGTTTCTTTATTATTGCTTACTGGTCCAATTGTACAAACGCGATCGATTGTCATTCTTCCCACCATCCTTTTTTTAATGTTTCCCATAAAATAAAGAGAAGATTCTTTTTATAGGAAAGACCGTACTACTTAAGGATACAAAAAGGTTTTATGTGATGAGAAGATTTTTCTGAAGAAGTAGCCTAAATTCACCTTTTTGTGTTCAACATTTTGACTTAATAGTTATTGTTAGTTTCGTGGCAATGGGGTACTACTAACAAATAGTAAAAAATCAAAACTATGTTTACATACGAATATTAGATTGGGATGCCGAAAACAATCTATGGAGGGACAACAATGACTAATCTTCGTAAAAAGATAATGGGATTAACTTTAGCCAGTACTATAACACTAGGTTCATTAGCTGCAGGAGGCATGATGAGTGGTAATGAAGTAAAAGCTGCGGCGAAAAAAGCAGAGAAACAACCAAAAAACGTAATTATCATGGTTATGGATGGGACAAGCTCTTCTGTCACAACATTGGCCAGGTGGTATAAAGGGGCACCTCTTGCACTCGATCAAATTGTATCAGGAGGTGTTCGTACGTATTCGGCAGAATCAGCTATTACGGATTCTGCACCAGCAGCCACAGCTTTAGCGACAGGCAATAAATCAAATTCAGGCTATGTGGGCGTATTACCTTCTGTTGTGAATTCGCCTGGCTTAGAACCCGTCAAAGAAGAATGCAAGTTTCGTCCAGTTGCCAACGTCTTAGAAGGTGCAAAACGTTCAGGCCGTGCAACAGGAATTATTGCTACATCAGAAATTCAGCATGCTACTCCGGCTAGTTTCTCTGCCCACCATGCTAACCGCAAAAATTTTGAAGTAATTAGTGAACAGCAAGTTTATCAAAATATAGATGTTGTATTAGGCGGTGGAAAGGCAGCACTTCTGCCTCCGACAAGCAGTGGTATTCGTAAAGACAACGAAAATTTAGTAACAGTGATTCAAGATAAAGGATACGACTTCGTCGAAACAAAGGATGCATTATTAAATTCCAAATCAAATAAAATCTGGGGCTCTTTCTCCAGTAATGCACTTGCATTCGATATAGATCGTGCAGCAACCAATCCTGAACAACCAACTCTTTCCCAAATGACGGAAAAAGCAATTCAAACTTTATCAAAAGATAAAGATGGTTTCTTCTTATTCGTAGAAGGCAGTAAGGCAGATTGGGCAGCACATGCAAATGACCCAATCGGGATGATTAGCGATGTATTGGCATTTGATGATGCGGTTACGGCAGCGTTAAAGTTTGCGAAGAAAGATCGTAATACTATGGTCATCGCTGTAACCGATCATGGAAATAGCGGTCTTTCCATTGGTAACAGCAATACTACAAAAGGATATGATACCACACCAGTATCAGCCTTCATTACCCCACTGAAAAAGGCGAAAATGACACTTGAAGGTGCTACAAATAAACTAAAAGATGATTTATCTAATATAAAAGAGGTCGCTGCTCTTTACGGTTTAGACAACCTAACTAATAATGAAAGTGAAAAATTAAAAGCTGCTCAAAAGAAAGCTGATGTAGGTCCAATCCTTACTACATTATTGGCTAACCGTGCGAACATCGGTTTTACAACTGGTGGTCATACGGGTGAAGATGTATTCTTATACTCTTACGGTCCTCAAAAGCCATACGGTTTAGTTCAAAATACAGACATTGCGAAGACAATGGCCAGAGCAATGGGCTTCCAATTAGGAGACATAACGAAGAAATTATTTTTAGATGCCGAAACATCCTTTAAAAAAATTGGTGCGATTGTAACGATTGATAAAAAAGATGTAGCAAACCCTGTACTTGTAGTAAAACGCAATAATACGGAGGCAAAATTGTCTGTTAATAAAAACATTATCTGTATCCATGGAAAAGATTATGAACTAGGAAGCATCGTTGTAGAAAGCAACGAAAAATTCTATGTACCTGAACAAGCAATTCAACTATTTTTAAGACATTCTCGCTAAAAAAAGATTGCCTCTTATGAGGCAATCTTTTTTATTTTATTTAAGTATGAAATGTATGTTTTTGTAGTCTAGCTCCACATATCCATCAAACTAATATTCTGAAGTACTCCGAAAACGAGATTTTTATCATTTGATATTTATCAATGTAGATTCTGCCCGTTTTTTGGAACAACAGGTATCTGAACTTAATAGGGATAGGTGCTATCCCACTTTTTTATTATTTTTTTATTTTTAATAACGCATTATAAATATTTGCTTCTCCAGATCCAAATAATGCATCATGTCCTGGTTTACCGAAATCTTTTGCTGTTTGTTTAATTAAGTTCTCTACTTGTGCAGGAGAATATGTCGGATGAGCCGCTTTAATAACCCCCGCAATTCCCGCTACTTTTGGCGAGGCCATTGATGTTCCATGCATTAAAGCATAGTTATGCAGATCTGAAGTGAAATATGGTTCCAAATAAGTTGGCCATGTACTTAATGTACGATAATGGAAATCTCGCTGTGCTAAATCGCCTGTTTCAGCATATACAGGACCGTTATCACCGCCTGGTGCTGCCACATCAATAAAACTGTTTCCATAGTTTGAGTAAAATGCAATTTTATCAGTTGACCATTGATTAGAAGAAGATACATTAATTACACCCGGAATTTGACCCGGAGTTTCTACATAAGGCCCTTTAAAGATAAGATCGTCTGAGCCATACTCCTTATTTAAATAATCTGTTATCATTTTCTTATCATTCATATTGAGTGATTCGTTTCCACTTGCCGCTACGACTGTTACATTTTTTTGTACGGCATATTGAATTGCACGCTTCCAAATAAGAACATCCGCATTATCGCTATATTTTTTTCCGTTATCATAGTATTTCATGCTATCAAATCCACCGATAGACATGTTTATAACGTCAACATTATCATTTGCAGCCGCAACAATAGCGTCTACAATCCAAGCTGTCGGTGCACTACCAGATTCGGGGAAAACGCGATATGAACGAACTTTAAGATCTGGTCCAACCCCTTTTATTTTGCCATTTGCTGCAATTGAGCCTGCTACATGGGTTCCATGTCCTCCCCTATCCTTCACATCAGCAGGATCACCTTTCTCAGTTTCATCCGCACCAGCTGGTACGAAATTCTGACCACCACTATAGTTTTTTATTAAATCAGGATGATTCGCATCGATACCGCTGTCGATTACACCGACTGTTGCTCCTTTCCCTGTTCCTCCATTCAGCTTATAAGACGCACCATCATTTGTTATATTTTTGATGTCCCATTGATAATTCCAATAGCTGTCTATATTTTCTGGCTGTGGGATATCCGTTACTGGCTTTCCGTCCGCTGCGGTTGGCCTTATTTCTTCTTTATCTAAAGCGTGGAAAACTTCTTGATTTGCAGCTTGGATAGATGAAATCCCTTTCAAGTTATCCAAGAAGGAAGGGTTACTTGACTTTACTTCCATTGCTCCGATGGCAGGAATGACGCGGAGAATTTGCCCACCTGCATTCGAAATAATAGATTGATAATTGCTAGGTAAATCTTTCTTAAAGGCAATCAAATAACTTTTTTCTGTTTGAGTTGAGCTAGATGTTGTTTTTGTTTCCGCAGACACATTGTTTCCTGCTAGAGTACCGAATGTTAAGGCTGTAGCTAATGTCAAAGTGGTGATCCTTAATTTCATTACAATTCCCCCTAAAAAAATTAGTAATGCTTGGATAAGATTCTATTCCACATTAGGAATAGTAAAACCTTCGATAAACTACCTATGTGAAAATATTTTTTTGCTGCTCCTCCCCCATAGCTATCAAGCTAACAAAATAAATATGACGGTCTTAATGAACTCTCTTCAACCAGGACAAACATGTAAAATATCCAATGCTTATGTAGGAATGACTGATAAAGTGCCAATCCATGTGATTATTCGTCAGCTAACAAAAGAACAAAAAAAGATTACAAGATCAAACAATCTCGCTTATCATTGACGTTATATGAGTTTAGCTTGATGGCAATGTCCTATCCCCATCAAGCTAAAAAGGTTTTTGTTCCCATCAAAGAGCTATTTCTGTTTGTCATTGTTCGCTATAAAACATATACAGTTTCATACAGTAACGATCAAAAATAAATTCCATCCTTGTATAATCTACATCATGTAATACGATTGTGATGGGTAATACGGCTGTGATGGGCAATACGATTGTGATGGGTAATACGATTGTGATGGATAATACGATTGTGATGGGTAATACGATTGTGATGGGTAATAACTTTGTTGCATTTGTTGTGATTGTAATGCTTGTTGCTGTGCTTGTATAGCCTGATGAACAGCTTGAATAGTACTTTGTGCAGGTCCCGGCCCTCCTAAAGGACGCATTTGCATTTCATTGTAAAAATAATTGCAAAACATTCTTTCTTCACCTCACCTCTGTAAATATTTTTGTCTTCATCTTTCATACTATGAATATTGAATTAAAGTGGATAATTCATAAGATTTTTCACCTTTCCAACTAGTCGCTTTTCCATCTCCTTATAAAGTGAGTAAAGAAAATTATGTCAGTCAACAAGCGTTCGATTCATTTCGTATCATAATTGAAAAGAACAATAAATAACGAGCCCCACATACTATCTCTACAAACTAAAAAGGCCTACTCACACGAGTAGGCTTTTGAAACTATGAAAGCTTCGTTAATAATTGATTTAAATCTTGTTTCGTTTTTGTCGTTAATGACTTCATTTTCTTAACATCTATCTTTTCTTTTTCCGCTCCTACAATTAACGGGTACATACTTTGACCGATTGTTTTAGAATCAGTCGGATGTGATGCTTCTAACTCTTTTTCAATTACATCCCACTTCTCATTAATTTGCTTTCCAAGTTTATTAACTGTTTCAAATTTAGGGTTTGCCGCTAATTGCTTGTCTAAGCTTTCAATTAATACAACTACTTCTTTTACATTTGTTTTCACAGCAACGTTTTTCTTCGGATCTTTCGTTGTATTTCCGTTATTGTTTGTACTTGTACTTTGATCTGTTGCTTTCCCACTAGTAGTTTGATCATTCGTTTTTCCTGTCGTTTCTTTTTCTGTCGTTTTTCCATTTTGATTTTGAGTAGACGTTTTGCCATTACTTTCTGTGCTTGATGATTCTTTCGTATTTTTTGAATCCTTATCTGTTTTTTCATTCGAAGAAGTATTTGTGTCTTTTTCAGTATCTTTCGTTGTTTTTGACGCTTCATTTGCACTTGTCGTTTTTGATTGCTCTTCATTTTGTGCAGTTGCCTGATCCTTCTTCGCTGCATCTTTATCCGTGGAGGTACTACAAGCTGCCATAGTAAGCATTGTACCAATTGTAATCGAAGCGATAGCGACCTTTTTCATTTTCATAAAAATCCCCCTATGTTTACAATTTTATCCTCCTCTTTACGATTCTATTTTCCAATAAAAAATCCCTTTTCACACGAATCACCATCTTTCCGACAGTAATCTTCATAATAATACGTACAAAAACTGATAAAATGATTTTAACATTCGAGTTTCTTCTATCCAATTTTTCTACTCCGTAATAAAAGAAAAAGAGTATATTGTCACATAAAGAATTGTAATCTACATGTGGCAATATACTCTCATATCAACTTTTTCTCTTTTTTGACATTTTATTTATACAAAAAAAATAAAATCAGCCAACTTTTTTTGTTTCTCAACTTTTGTTAACATAATATTTTTATGAATAACCACCGTTCGAATGAATTACTTGCCCAGTAACCCACTTCGCTTCTCCACTTACTAAAAAAGCAATTAAACGTGCAGCATCCATTGATTCTCCAACTCTTCCTTGTGGGAATTTCCATACTAAATGATGCTGTAATTCCTCAGTAATCCATCCTGTATTCGTTGGTCCTGGATCTACAGCATTGACTGTAATCCCCTTCTCCATAGCAACTGGTGCTACTGACTTTGTAAATGCTTCTATTGCTCCTTTCGTTGCTGCGTATGCAAGTTCATCTGGCATCGGCTCCAATGACTGCCCTGAAGTAAGATTAATAATACTTCCGTTCGTTTTGAGTGAAAAATGTTTAATAAATAATGAACTTAATAACATAGTAGCACGAACATTAACCGTATAATGTTTATCTAACTGTTCTACATCTAACTCTTCAATTTTCGTATGAGTAGCATAAGCTGCATTATTAATAAGAATAGATGGTTCACCTAAACGTTCTGATACCATATACAATACACGATTAGGCGAATAAGACTGCGATAAGTTGATTTCTGCCATTTCACATCGGACGCCATAACTTTCAATTTCCTTTTTCAATACAAAAGGTTCTTGATCATTCATTCCCCACGGCATTGCTTTATCATACCGAGGCCAGTACGTGAAAAAAACGTCTATCCCCTTTTGAGCAAGCACCTTGCATACAGCTGCACCAATTCCATTAAGACGAGTTGCCCCTGTCACAATTGCTATTCTCTTCACATTTTCTCCTCCATCTATAGGTAGATCCTCTGCACGAATACAGAGGATCTATCTTTTTAATTAATATTTGACAATATACGTTCTGCACCTAATTTTAAAATTTTAATAAAAATATAGTTTACAATCGTAAACAGTACAAATAAAACGATAAACATAATCCAAAGTCCTACATGAAGGACAAAGTATAATACACTTACTCCCGCTACAATAACTAAAGCTATTAAAATATTAGCTAAAAAATTCCACAAAGTTGTATATCTACTTTTAAATAACTTCTGTTCTGTATCCCAATGTATATCTGCAGTTTGCGCATCCCAGCGCGTACCGATTAAATTAATTAACAATAATCCGTTCGCACTTAGTAAGAACCAAAGTACCATAAATACTGGAGAAACCCCCGCCACAACTGCCATCGTAATACCGAATACTGCTAAAATTGATATATTAATTAGCCAAGCTGTTAATGTTTTTGCGAAAAAGATATCGGAAGCCTTTACTGGTAAGTAGCGATTCACAAACCAAGAGCTTCCATCTCGAGAAAATGACGTTGTTGCAATTACGTTATTTCCCATTAAAAATAATGATGCACAAAGGCCAGCACCAATTGCAAAACCCGCTTTCTCTGGATTGTTTATATATTCCGTAATAAACTTTAAATTTCCATCTTGTACAAATAAAATAAAGAACAGCATAATCGGCATTACAAAAGTTTGCACAATGCAATTTAAGAAAAATTGCGGTGTACGGAATAACGTTTTAAATTCTTTTTTCACATATGCTTTTAAATGAGAACTTTGTACCGTTGATTTCTGTAAACCTTCTGCTGAAATTACCTCTTTCTTTGCTGTACTCGTTGAAAGCCCAATAACCCCTTTCAAATATGTACGCTCTGCAATGTAGTAAAACAGCCCGAAAAACGCGATAGAAATAAGCATGTAAATAAGAACGTATACTAGGCCTTTCCACGATGCACTTTCTACTAATCCCATCGCTCCAAAATATGTAGTTGGAAAATAATTTGTCATTTGTATGAAAAGTGAGGATTCATTATTTGCAAGATAATTTGCAACCGAATCTCCGGCTCCAGATACTGCACTTTTATTTCTCCATTGCATAAACACATTAATTCCTACGATAAATAGTATACTTACAATTCCAATGAATATATTTCCTCGATCTTTATTTTTCGCTATATTCGTATACCTCATAATAATTGTCATAATTAACGAAGCTAAAACTAGCGGAATGATCGGGAAGAATAAGTAAATGACAATCATATAAATGTAATATGTAATGAAAGCACCACTCTTTAAACCGTAAGTAATAAAGATAGGCAATAAAATAAACGAGCTCATTACGTATTGTGTAATTAACACTGTAAAGAACTTTGCAGAAATAATTTGCGCTGGTTTTAACGGTAACGGTAGCAACATTTCAACATCATTACTATAGTAAAACACTGTTAAAATGTTCATAATACTCATCAAAAATACCCATATACTAGCAACTGCTAATCCCATCGCAATAACAATTCCTGGATTCTGTCCGATGTGTATCATTCCTTCATATATTCCATGAGTCATCGAACCGAATATTAAAAAACCTACAAATAAAATGGCTGCAAATGAAAATAAATACGCCCATCTTTTCTTTTTATCTGTTATGAAATCTGCATAATTTAATTTCAATAATACCTTTGTTAACGTCCAAATTTTACTCATTTCCCGTCATCTCCAAGAACATTTTTTCAAGTGATTCATTGGATTTAAAATGATCTCTCATTTCATTTAAATTTCCTTTAAACTGCAAATTCCCCTTATTAATTATAGCAACGCGGTCACATATTTTTTCCGCTACTTCTAATACATGTGTAGAGAAAAATACAATCTTCCCTTTATCTGCATGTTCTCTCATCATTTCTTTTAAAATGTATGCAGATTTTGGATCAAGCCCCGTTAATGGCTCATCTAAAATCCACACATCCGGTTCGTGTAAAAGCACACCGATAATAACAATCTTTTGTCTCATACCGTGTGAATAGCTTTGAATTTGATCTGATAAAGCATTATAAAGATCAAATTTCTTTGCTAACGATTGAATTCGCTCTTGCCTTACCTCTTTCGGCACTTCATACATATCAGCCATAAAGTTTAAATATTCAATTCCTTTTAATCGTAAAAACATATCTGGGCTATCTGGGACATAACCAAACGTCTTTTTCGCTTCCATCGGCTCTTTCATAATATCTTTACCGTTAATCGTAATGGTTCCTTTGTCCACCCCATGAATACCAGTAATCATCTTTATTGTCGTTGATTTTCCGGCACCATTCGGTCCTAAAAACCCAAAGATTTCTCCGCTAGGTACTGTTAAACTTAAATCTTTTACTGCATATGAAGATCCATTATAACTTTTTGACACATTCGTAATTTCGATCATTACATCCAATCCTTTCCTTAATTACCAAATAACTATATTAACATTATAGCATACTTATATTTTTAGATTTTTATTATTTTTCAGTTTTATCTTGTTGTACTTTTTATCCTTTAAAGTAAATATAAACACCAAGTCCAACTATTAAAACAAAAGCTAATATAATATAAATCATCGTAAGCCGTGTAATATTTCCTTTTGTCGCTTTACTATAATTCGCATCACCATTTCGCCCAATTAATATCGTTCCAATGACAGTAATAACTACAAGTAATATAACGATCATTATCCAAGTTAGCATTCCTTCCTCCCCCTCCTTACAACCATTTTACAATATTATCCTCTTTATTTCGCAGTATATTTAGTCTTTTTACTATTATTATGAAAAGAATTGGAAAACTATTATTACCATAAATTTCTATACGTGATATATTTATAACATAACGTGAACTATTTCTAACATTATAAGGAGGACCTATCGTGAAAACAACGTGGATAAAATATTTAGGATTTCTCGGTCTCTTCGGTTTTCTCGGTTTTTTTTATGAAAAAGGATTGTTTACTATGTTCTGTTTCTTTTCCTTTTTCACAACGTATAGAAAGGTTCATCATGATGAGCTTTTTGAACAGATTGTAAATAAATCGTGCCGAAATGCCTTTATCGTTACATTACTAACAACTGCTATTATTATGTTTACTGAAATGCTATTTCCAAATCCGGTTTTACAAGAAATTGATATTGCTATTATTTTTGGCACACTCATTCTTACGTTCGGTTTCTCTATTTTCTTTTATGATAAACCAGTTGATGAAATGGAAGATGCACCATGGCGTTCGTAACAAAGATAAAAGAATACCGTGCCAAATTGAATATGACACAAGAAGATTTAGCGAAGAGCGTTGGTGTACGTCGGGAAACGATTAGCCATCTTGAAAAAGGAAAGTATAATCCTTCATTGCAGCTTGCTCACGATATAGCGAGGGCACTGCATAGTACGATTGATGAGACTTTTATTTTTGAGGATTAATTTAAGGCCACCATGTCTAATATGTAATACTGAATCTACAGTAATTAAAAATACATTACACGATGACGCATGTTGTTTAACAATGTAGTTTTAAGGTGTATCAGCACTTTACTTGATACGCCTATTTTTTTATGGCTTTTATCACTACATACATCAAAGCGACAAGTATGTTGCTTTGATGTAATGTTGTTTCTGTAATTCTTAAAGAAATACCGTACTTTTTCCAGAACCACATAAAAAAATACCGGCACCCTTCCCATGAAGAATAACCAGTACTTCTCATTTATCACCCATACAAAACCGCATGAAATACGCCTAACAGTAAGTATTGATCCTGTATATAATCATCATCATATACATTCATCTCGATGTAATACATATCTTCCTCAAGACGAATATTCCAATCTGCGATTACATAGCCTTTTCGTAATAACTTTCCCATCCCAAATGAAGTTTTGTGAACAACATATTCTTCTGTCTTATATGTAAAGGTAAATAAGAAATTTGCATCCAATAACTTTCCGTCACATACAAGCATTTCATGCTCTGCATCATTATTATCGATGTACGTTACTAAAATCTTTCTTTGGCGCTGCCTACTTACATCCTTTGCAATGACGCGAATATTGTCCTTACTAGCCTTTATTTCGTAAATGATATTACTACCAACTTTCGGAATGAAGTCTAGCACTTTCATCAACGTATTTTTATAATAGCCCCGTACTACGCCTACTTGTTTGCTTCCATTGTAAACCTCTATCGACGTCGTATCCGCTTTACTATCACACAGTCGTTTGTAAGAAAGCTGCATCATTCGCTCTCCTCTTAAGTACTGATCAAACGTCACAGGATATTCTATCGCGCGCAGTTCCTTATTTAGCTCATATAAATAGCGTTGAACGCTCTCTACTAATGTTGCAGTAGATATACGCTCCTGAAGTTCAAATTGTTGCCAACTGGAAGAAACTCCCCACTGATCGTCCTCTTCATAGAAGAATCCGAGAATTACTTCATCACGGTCACTCGTTTCATAATTCATTTGTACGTTCTGTCCATGTTGAACTTGTTCCATCCACTGTCCTAAATAAATGCCGAGCTCTGCGACCTTCATGCATGACTTCTGAAAAAGTACTCTGTTACCGACACGAATTGTTAAATCCCCTTCAATAAAGCCCTTTGTATAAGAGACATACCGTGGCTCATCCTTCTGCGGAATAGCCTTGTCTAACTCAAATAAAAACGTTAACATCCTTCACTCACCTCTAGTTGTTACACAGCTCAAACCTGACATCAAATCACTCTGAAAAACTATGCATATACGTATATTTAATTCATGCATTATAACACATGAATGACCTTAGTATAGTAGCGCTATTTTTCAATCCATATATTAGTTGAACGATTTTTCAAATATATCTAACGCAACTTACAATATATCAACGATTTTTTCGATATATCGATTTATCGACAAATATCAACATGATTAAAATGAGGCTACCTTTTCTTCCGCCACTTCCACAATTTCTAAAATTTGCAACAAACTCTCCACTTCATAAGTCGGCTTAACACTTGTCTTGTTTTCTTTCAGACTCGGATTATACCAACAAGTATCAATACCGTAATCTTCTCCGCCTTTCATATCAGAAGTTAGCGAGTCACCAACCATTAATACGCCCGACTTATCAGTAATCCCAAGCTTTTCAAATGCATAGTCAAAAATCTCACGAGCTGGTTTTTGATGGCCGACCTCTTCTGAAATAATAATATGATCAAAGAAGTTACATAAAGGCGAATTTCCAATTCTTGATTGTTGTACTTTTGTATATCCATTCGTAATGATACCTAACTTACAATCTTGAAGATTCTCACATAATTGTACTGCACCTTCTATAAGATGTACTTCTTTCCCTAAGTTTTCAAGGTATACATCACTAAATTGCTGTGCATCTACTTCTAGATTATGAAGAGCAAATAATTGTCTAAATCGATCTACCGCTAATTCACCTAGCGTAATCATTTTATTTTCTAAATCTCTCCATAATCCATTACTAATCTCTTTATAACTTGCAAGATAATCATCATACCCTGTAGGCATTCCGAACTGTACAAACGCATTATGTAATGCGTTTTTTTCCGTTTCAGGAAAATCTAATAATGTATCGTCTACGTCAAATAATATAACTTTGTATTTCATGATGTTCTCCTCAATTCCTATATTAAAAACTTCATTCTTATAGCTTAATTATAGGCTTTTATATATTTCATTATAAAGTGCTTTGACTCGCTCTTTATAGAATACACCTTTATCTTCTATTTTCAAATGTGCTATAAATAAGTTTGCAAGCATGACCGAGGTATCTAATCTATAAAACAAACAAACTAACAATATGAGGAGTAGCGTTAAAGATATTATCATTCTTATATCCATCTTTAAATTCATCCCAACTAACCTCATTCGTTTCAGCTATTCTCATAAGCTCCAATAATGGATTACCAATTAGAGCGTTATCCCAATCAACTATCGCTTTAACTTCTCCGTTATATCCAATTAAATTTGCTGGTCGAATATCCATATG
Organism: Bacillus sp. H1a; assembly: GCF_000633475.1. NCBI lineage: Bacteria > Bacillati > Bacillota > Bacilli > Caryophanales > Bacillaceae > Bacillus > Bacillus sp. H1a. The sequence goes on from NZ_AYMH01000022.1 coordinate 91,180, forward strand.
CAATAAACTTTTTGTATGGTCAGCCCTACTAAGAATATGTTCAATTGATTGTGCATCTGGAAGTTTAATATTATAGTTCGTAACTGTATTAAAACCTTCTACTCTTTTCACAATTCGTTCCGCTATATGCTTACTAATTGGCTCTCTAATGTTTTGCTCGTAATGTAAACCTTCAAGTGACATACTATGAAGCTTGTTAACTAGCTCTCCTATTTTATACGCAGGAATAGGCATATGATCCGTAGCCACATAATCCGAAATTAAAAAATCAAGGTCGGTAGAAAGATGCAATCCGTATATCCTTGGTACTGGAATACCTTTTGAATTACAAAACTTAGAAAGCTCTGCTTCCTTTTGCAACGAAAGTCGACTATTAAATAAATCTTCATTTATATTTTCCACTTCACGTTCCCACGGCACTCGAAATGCTAAAGGTCCTTTTTCTGAATCTCCTCGAAAAACAATATTTTGCACTCCTGTTCCAATCACCTTTAAATCCTGAACAGCTAAATCCTTATATTCTTGACTTAATATTGTTGTTAGCTTTCCCCTTAACTCTTCTGCTTTTAAACGTGTATGAATCATTTTATCCCCCGATTCGTAAGTTCTTTTCACCCATTTCCCCCTCGGTGCACAACATCCTCATAAACGAAATTATATCAACAATAATAAAAGGAGGCTAATCTAAATCAGCCTCCCTTCTTGTTATTTATCTTCCAAAAGTAATTCTTTCATTTCCTCTAATGATTCTTTCGTAAAGCCAAGTCCTTTTTCAGCATATGCTTCAATAGATCCATACTGCTTTTTAATTTCATCAATCGCAGCCTGTAAATACTCAGCGCGTGCTTCAAACATCGCACCTAATATTGCTCTACTTTCATCATTTTGTAATTTTGCACCTAAAAATGCCATCATTTTTTCGTTTAACTTTTCACGGAAACCGTTACTTAATAAATAGTCTTGCATTACCGTTTCTTCTGATACACCTAATAGGAGTAATAATAATGCTGAACCAAAGCCAGTGCGATCTTTTCCGGCTGTACAGTGATTCACTAACGGTAAGTTTTCTGGATTTTGTGCTAACTGTAAAAAGCTCACAAACGCCTCATTACCGTTCACAAAATCTTGATTCATTTTCACTAAATATTCACCAGGTTTTCCTAATACAGATAAGTCACCAACCTGGAAAAACTCATTTATATTTAAATCTTTCGCTAAGTCTTGCATAACTGGTATGCATACTTGACGAGCACCCTTAATGCCTGGGTTCGGCTTATGCTTCACTTCAAAATCTGTACGGTAATCACAAATTAGTTTTAATCCCGACTTCTGTAAATACTCGATATCCCATTCTGTTAATCCTGCTAACTCTTCAGAACGATACAATTTGCCCCATTTTACTTTACGGCCTTCTGTCGTTTCATATCCTCCCATATCACGGAAGTTAAACGCTCCTTTTAATGGTAATCTGCGCTCCGCGACTGTTACCACTTGTCCATCATTTCCTACTAACCTAAAATATGGACGCTCATTTTCACTCGGGTTTTCAATTGTACATGATGACTCTCCAATTACCGTTACAAGTAACTCTCCATTTTCTTCAATATGTTCTGGTGAAGTACTCCAATAAATTCGAACTTCTTCTATATTATTTTCCCACTCTATATGTAACGTATTATCTTCATTTCGTTCTACAGTTGCTTGTAACCAATTTTTTTGTTGCTTCATACTTTCACCAACGCTTTCCTCGTATAGTCTAATCCTTCTCTATTGTATTATAGGAAAACTTACTTTGTCGTTTTGATTTTTCTGTTTATCTTACAAACATACAAAAAGTTCTTTTATTTGTTCAAAAGTTGTACACGGATTACCGCGAAAAACATAAGCGATTTGCTCATCACCTAAATCTTCATATACAACTGTGCCTCGCCCCCGGTGTGAATAAAGCTCTAAACCGTTTACTACTTGTTTCACACCATAATTCGTTGTCCATGAAGAAACAGGATAGTACGCTTTGTTTTTATGCCTACAAACCCAAAGTGCATATAGTTTATTATCTTCGTCCCAGTATACATACTGCGTTTCATCATCTCCGAATCCGACCGACTCGAGCTTCCAACCTAACTTTTTATGAATTGGAAATTGCGAATATGATACGTCATCTGGAGAATTCCATTCATGACATCTTCCTATCTCACCAACTTCACCTCTTTTCGCTTGAAAGCTTAAATGGTGAAACGGTGTATGTAATATCTTTTTCGCAAACTCCATATTTATCGGCTGTAACTCGAATAAGAACCTTTCCATTTGATCTTGGTTTACATATCCAAGATCAATAGAAATTTCAATTTGCGTTTTCCATTTAGATGTTACATAACTTTCTTTCCCCTTATAATTTACACCTTTCCAATACACAAGCCCTTTATATTGAAAACAATCTCCTTTTGCCTGAGAAAGACAACTATCTGGAAACACCGGCTCCATTATATCAAGAAAAAATTCCTTAACTCGAAACTTGCTAGTTGGGGTAATAACTTGAAACCAAAAAGTTTCCCATTTTCCCCCTTCATTACGTTCTGAAACTTTTTCTACTTTCCAGCCTTCTAACAATACTTTTGGATACAGTAAAGCGAATGAATGCAATGCTTGCTTCAACATATATACTCCCTCCCGCTAAATGAGTTCGAGTAAGTATGTCATTCATCCTTCTAAAACTTTCTCACATATCGCTCAGTAGAACTTAGCAACTGACATCCGTTCTTTTCAAAAATATCCTTCATCCACTCATTTTTTACATTTGTCTCGCCAATATAATAGGAAGCTCCTATTTCTTTTAAGACAAACATCGCCCCTGTAAATAATGCTACTTCATACCCTTTATTTCGCACATTTGGAGCAACTGCGAAATACATGAGTCTCCCTTCTTCTATCGTACCTCTCTCAATATGCGGGATTACAATTCCTATTGGCTCTTCACCTACAACCGCTATTAAACAATGTTCTTTCCATTGCCCACCAATTTCTTGTTCCATCATATTTACAAATTGATCATACGCTACTTGTTCTTCTGTCACTTCATTCCAAAGAGAGTGAAAAGCTCCTTCTCCTACTTCCTCAATAAGTTTAAAATCAATATCACTTTCTATATCATCCACTTCATATATATCCTTAAATACAATTATGTTTTCAGCAAAATATTCAAATGAATACTTTCCGAAACACTTCCTATATACATCATAATTTGGGCTTTTTGAAGAAATCTCAAAATGTAAATTTTCTAATCCGTCTTTTTTCGCCTCAGCAACAAAATATTGCACCATTTCTTCAATTTGTTCGTCTGTAAAAACTACCGTATTATTTTCTTTTATCGTTACAGAAGACGCTTCTCTTTTTACTTTAAAGTTTTTTTCTAAATGTTTTATAATCGTCATAATCTTCCCTCATCTATGTAATACTCTAATTTCCGCTTGTTCTCCTTGCATGAGCAGGATTGTCCTTGAATATATAGAATACTAGAAAAGATCGCATCTTTAAAGTGCGGAGGAGGTTCTCCATTGGATATTTACCATAACAATGAAGATGAGAGAATTGTTACCCCCTTAGTATCGATGTTGTATCATGACTATGCGCAAGAAGATTTAATTTCAACAATTATTCATAAAAAAATAAAAAGGCTTCCTCAAATTAGAAAGCGCCTTTCTCTCAATGAATATTGCATTTTATGTGCCAACATTAAAACATTTTTACGTACATTATACTTTAGAACAAAAAATGATCATAACTTAACTTTTACTAAACATAAGGCGGAAAGAATGTTAAAAGAACTTCCTAACTATTATTAAATACAAGGAGAAATGATATGGGCTATATTGAAGACATGAGAAAACGAGTAGGAAATCATCCACTTATTTTAATCGGTTCACACGCAATTATATTAAATGAAAAAAATGAAATATTATTACAACTCCGTACAGATTTTAACCGCTGGGGTATTATCGGCGGGGCCTTAGAATATAACGAAACATTAGAAGACGCTTTAAAACGAGAAGTATTTGAGGAAACTGGACTTACCGTAAAAAATGTCGAACTGTTCCGTACATACTCTGGACCAGATTTCTTTCAAATCTATCCAAACGGTGACCAAGTACACGGTGTGCTTGTTATTTATATTTGCCGTGATTTTGACGGCGAGCTTATATGTGATCAAACTGAATCAAAAGAATTACGCTTCTTTCCGCTTGATGCACTGCCTAGTACTCTCCATCCAGTCATTGAGAGAATTATTAGGGAGTTTCAGCAAACAATGCAAAAACAAGGGAACGCTTAACGTTCCCTCTCAAATCCAATCCGCTTCTTAATTTCCGCTAAATTTGCCTTCGCAATAGCTCGTGCCTTCTCAGCACCTTTTTCTAACGCTTCATATAGTAAATGCGGCTCATTCATATATTTCCCGTATTTTTCCCTCGGACCCGATAACTCACGGTCTACAACGCGAAATAGTTCTTTTTTCACATCGCCCCATCCAATTCCAGTCTCATACTTTTCACACATCGACTGAATTTCATCTTCTGTTGCAAATTCTTTATAGATCGTAAATAACGTTTCCAGTTCTTTCGGTTCATTTGGAAGTGAAGAATCTGTTTTTATTTTAAATATTAACTTTCGGAGCTTTTCTTGCTCTGCAAATAACGGGATAACATTCCCATAACTTTTGCTCATCTTTCTTCCATCAAGCCCCGGTAAGACTGCCCCCTCTTCTTGTATCACATACTCTGGAGGCGTAAATGTCATACCAAATGTATTATTAAAGTACGTCGCAATGTCACGAGCAATTTCAATATGCTGGATTTGATCTTTTCCGACTGGTACATGAGTAGCTTGAAATAATAAAATGTCCGCCGCCATTAAAATCGGATACGTATATAATCCCATATTTACACTCGTATCAATCTCTACTCCAGCTTCTTTATTTTGCTCCACCTTCGCTTTGTATGCATGAGCACGATTCATAAGACCTTTCGGAGTTAGGCAAGATAATATCCACGTTAATTCTAAAATCTCCGGTATTTCTGTTTGTCGATAAAAAATAACGTCTTCTTCAAGCCCAAGTGATAACCAAGTAGCTGCTACCTCTTTCGTATAACTACTGAACTTCTCTGGATCATGCACAGCATTTAATGCATGATAATCTGCTATGAAATATAATGCTTTTCCTTCTTTGTTTTTAGCCATTTGTAATGCAGGTTTAATTGCACCAATATAATTACCTAAATGAGGATAACCTGTTGGCTTAATTCCTGTAATCACAATTTTCTCACTCATCCTAACCCCTCCTTTATACAAATATAAAAACAAAAGAGCCCCTCATCCTAAAAAAAGGACGAGAGACTCCCGCGGTACCACCTTAATTAGCTATCACTATAGCTCACTTCAACTTCTTAACGTGAAGTAACCGTCTTCGCCTACTCATTTCAGCTAGAAGCTCCAGAGCCCATTCCATATTCATCCCTTACTGATTCTCACCAAATATCAGCTCTCTGAAAAGCTTTGAATATGTACTCTTCTCTTTCATTGCTTTTTCATTTATTCTCCACAGTTTATCACACTTCACTTCCAAATAAACCCCAATTTTCCGTTTTATATAGCAGGAATTTCCACTTTAATTGTCTAATAATATATAGGTTTGTAGAAATAATTGAAACATCTTTGGAGGTTTTTTTCATGGTAAAATATATATCCATTTTAGGTTCAACAGGGTCCATCGGCACATCTGCATTAGATGTCGTTTCAGCTCATCCTGAACATTTTAAAATCGTCGGTTTAACTGCAAATTATAATATCGATCTTCTCGAAAAACAAATTGAAACGTTTCAACCTCATATTGTAAACGTTGCGACAAAAGAATTAGCAGATACATTACGTTCTCGTATTTCAACAAATACGAAAATTACATATGGGACTGATGGTTTAATTACAGTAGCTACTCATCCTGATACAAATCTTGTATTAAGTTCCGTTGTCGGTGTTTCAGGATTACTTCCAACGATTGAAGCATTAAAAGCAAAGAAAGATATTGCCATCGCTAACAAAGAAACTTTAGTTGCAGCTGGACATATCGTAACCGAATTAGCGAAACAAAATGGATGTCGCTTAATTCCAGTTGATAGCGAACACTCAGCCATCTTCCAATGTTTAAACGGAGAAAATAATAAAGAAATCGAAAAACTAATTGTTACAGCTTCTGGTGGCGCTTTTCGTGATAAAGCACGTGAAGAAATGAAACTATTACAAGCGAAGGATGCTTTAAAACACCCAAACTGGTTAATGGGGGCAAAACTAACAATCGATTCTGCCACATTAATGAATAAAGGGTTTGAAGTGATGGAAGCGAGATGGCTATTTGATATTCCTTACGAAAAAATTGATGTTATGATCCATAAAGAAAGTATTATTCATTCTTTAGTCGAATTTATTGACGGATCAGTCATGGCACAACTTGGTGCTCCTGATATGAGAATGCCGATTCAATATGCGTTTCACTACCCTACTCGACTACCTTCTTCCTATGAAAAATTAAATTTACTAGAAATCGGTAGTTTACATTTTGAAAAACCAGATTTAGAGAAGTTCCCATGTCTACAATACGCATATGAATGTGGCAAAATCGGTGGTACTACTCCCGCCGTATTAAATGCAGCGAACGAAATTGCAAATGCACTATTTCTTAAAAATGAAATTCCATTTTTCGATATTGAAAAAACAATTTACAAAACAATTGAGGCTCATCATAACGTAAAAGATCCTTCTTTAGATGCCATATTGGAAGCTGATCAATGGGCGCGCCAATATGCAAATCAATTGTTAATGAAAAAGAGCTAAAACAGTTTTATCTGTTTCAGCTCTTTTTTCACGTATTCAACTTAACAAATCTATAACCATGCGTCACTAACACTTTTAGTATCGCATATCCCGGAATTGCTAAAATAACCCCCATAATTCCAAATAAATTCCCTGCGGTCAAAATGATAAATATGATTGTAATGGGATGAATATCTAACTTTTTCCCCATTACTTGTGGTGAAATAAATTTCCCTTCTGCTAGTTGTACAACCATCATTACGATAATTACTTTTAAAATCATTGCTGGTGAGTCAATAAATGCGATAATTAATGCTGGTGTTATCGCAATAACAGGGCCTACATACGGAACAACGTTTACAATCATCGCCAAAATAGCGAGTAATACGGCGTATTTAATTCCAATGATTAAATACCCGATAAATAACATAATTCCGATAAATAGACTAACAATGATTTGTCCTCTAATATACGAACTAATCGCATAATGCATATCATCTAGTATTCTCTTCGCAGCTGGTTGCCTTTGCTCAGATATAAACTTTAAAAAGTGATTCGGTAACTGTTCGCCATCCTTTAAAAGATAGAACAATATAAAGGGAACCATCACAAATGTTAAGACGACCTCAGTTACTGTGCTTAAAAATCCTGTTACATTTCCCGTTACTGATGATAACGATTTTGTAAAATCTACTGTGTAGTCTTTTACTATATTCGCAACATCAACATTTAAATTCTCTTGAATTTTACCAAGTAAATTACTTTCTCCAAGTCTACGTGCTGCTCTCTCAATCTCATGACCAAAATACGGTAGGTTACTTATTAACGCATCAATTTGGTCTCTAATAATCGGGATAACCGTTACAACTAAAAACACAAATAGCCCTAGTACAAGTATATATATGGAAGCTATCGATACAATTCTTGAAACACCCTTCTTTTCTAGAAATGAAACGAAAGGATGCAAGATGTAAAATAGGACTCCCGCCAATAACACTGGGAAGAAGATTGTTTTCAAAAAGACAATAAACGGTGTAAAGACAAATGAAATTTTTGTTAGCAACAATATGTTAATGAACAATAATGCAAATCCAAGTAACACCGCTAAATAATTTTGTTCTTTAAAAAACTTTTTCAACTTATCTCTTTTTCTCAAATTTACTTTCTCCAACTATACCACCTCAGTTAATGATGAAAAGCCCTTATAAAGGGCTTTTCATCATTGTATATATTATAAATTTATCTTCTTGCGACCTTTACGATAAATGATACAATGAGAATTAGAACAATTGCTCCTATGTATACACACCATCTAACGAAGGACACTAAGCACAATAATTCATCACCTAGCCAAACTCCTAGTAAACAAGCGATTATATTTCCAAACATACGAGCAGGAAAATCTTTACCTATTATAGAAACTGCAATTGTACCTATAATAGTATGACTCTATTTAGCTACCAAGTCATTACTTAATCCTTACATTTATTATATCCAGAAAAGAAAAATCTTGTCAAACGCATGAAAAAACGGCCCAAAAGGAGATTATAAACTATGATTCAAAAATTAATAGTAAACTCTTATGATACAGCTACGTCTATTTTAAAAATTCAAATTCCCGCTTATGAAATTGAGGCAAAATATATAAATAGTACAGCCATCCCCCGTTTATATGACACTGTAACTGATATTCAAAATTGTGATGAAACTTTTTACGGATATTTTCATGAAGACTTACTCACCGGATTTATTTCTTTTAAAGTTGATGAAGATGTAGTTGATATTCATCGTTTAGTAGTCTCACCCGATCATTTTCATAAAGGGATTGCAACGAAGCTGCTCCTACATATATTTGACATGTTCTCCTCTTCTGAAACGTATATTGTACAAACAGGGAAAGCAAATACTCCTGCTATCGCATTATATAAAAAACACGGCTTCACTGAAGTAACAGATACAACACTCCCTGATGGCATGATTCTTACACAACTCAAAAAACAGAAAATACGAAATAATTTGACTTAGTTGTTTATGTATGTTATTTTTTACTCTATACAACCTTTTGCTGAGTCCATTTTTTTGGAGCGGGGGAACCATTTATGTAGCTTTTTGCTACTTGGGGCGAATCTTTTTAAGTAGGGAAACTCTCACTTCCCGAGTCCGACAGCTAACCTCGTAAGCGTAATGGGAGAGGAAGGTGCTTTTTGCCAATGTTACACAGTATACCTCCTTAACTATAAATTATGGAATCGATATCAAACAAAAACCTATATTTATAGAAAAGGAGACATGTATAATGTTACGTTTATCAGATCACGAAGTAAAAATGATGGAGCAACGCATTCGATTAGAACAACAACGTACGTATCAAGCAAACAAAATGGTCGATAATTTACATCACAAATACTTTTTCCAACATATTTTTCAGCCGAAAAGATAAATAGATTATACGTACGATATAATGTAATACAAAAGGCTTTGCAA
>NZ_AYMH01000023.1:0-73903 GCF_000633475.1 Bacillus sp. H1a
CCCTCTTTCTTTATTATATATTACGCCTTATGACACTCTGGACAAACGCCATAAATTTCTAAGCGATGACTATTAATAACGAAGCCTGTCGTTTTCGCAGCTTCCTCTTCAAGTTTTTCCAAACCTCCATAAGGAAAATCAACAATCTTACCACATTTTTCGCAAATCACATGATAATGTTGACTTGTAACATAATCAAATCTACTTGAAGCGTCTCCATAAGTTAATTCCTTTACAAGTCCAACTTCTTTAAACACACGTAAGTTATTATAGACAGTTGCAACACTCATATTCGGAAACTTACCTTCTAATGCTTTATAAATGTCATCCGCTGTTGGGTGCGTCATAGATTCCACAAGGTACTCTAAAATAGCATGACGCTGTGGAGTAATGCGTACACCCGTATTTTTCAGCATTTCTAGCGCTTCTTTTAATTCTTCTTTGACCACCGTCATGCACCCCGATTCTATACGGATTATTATTTTATAATTCTTATAAAGAGTGTACCCCTTTTCTTATAAATCGTCAATATTTCTACTATAAGTATGTGGTTTATTTTTATATATAGCCTTATTCTTATGTATCTTCCCCCATTTTCTATACATTTACATAGAAAAAAGTGCGACATAATCGCACTTAGAATATTATCATCTGAGGAGGTATGCCCTACACTTTCACTTTATGTATCGTGGGAAAATATGTATAGACACATGCCTTACATATGTATTTTTTTCTTCCCACTATAGCTTATTTTATATAAGAAAGGACGTCCTCAATATGTCCTTTCACTTTCACTTTACGCCATTCTTTTACAAGTTCACCGTCTTTATTAATAAGGAATGTAGAACGCTCGATTCCCATGTACTCTTTTCCAAAGTTCTTTTTCAACTTCCAAACATCGTACAATTCTGCTACTTTATGATCTTCATCTACTAAAAGTATAAATGGGAGCTCATGCTTCTCAATGAATTTCATATGTCTGTTCACCGAATCCGGACTTACACCAAGGATGACCGTATCCTTCTCTTGGAATAATCCATACGCATCGCGAAAATCACATGCTTCGGTTGTACACCCTGGAGTCATATCTTTCGGATAAAAATATAGAACTACATTTTCCCCGCGGAAGTCAGCTAAGCGAACTTGTTCTCCGCCACTTCCCTCTAATGTGAATTCCGGTGCCATTTCTCCTACTGTGATCATTGTTATCACTCCTTCTCTTTTCTATTACTATAACAAATGCTACCTTATTTTTCATTGTCCATTACAGTCCTTACTACAAAAGCAAACGGTAATGTATATCCAATTAGCGCTTCTCCAATTGCAATCCATCTTCCGATTCCAATCGGAGCTATATCACCATATCCAACGGACAATAAAGTAACTGCGCTAAAATATAAACATATTTCAACAAGTTGAAAGGAATGAGCATCGAGCCTATCCCCATCTTCTTTCAAAACTGTAAAATCCATTTCCTCTAATACAACATAACTTAATCCAAACGCAATCAATACCGTTGTATAAATTAAAAACAATGTGGCTAAATTATACAGCGAAAAGAAACGCTTGGAATCTGAATATGAACTCCATAATAATTGGACACTTCTCAAAATAGCGATTGCTGCAATTAATAGAATAAATCCCCATAACATGTCCTCCACCTCATTTTATATGTATGAGGACTACAGCTAATTTATCCCTTAGAAACGAACAAGCTTCTATAATTAATTTCCTGCACCACGATATCGTTTAACCCCTTGATTCCAGAGGGTAATTGCAATAGTAAAACAGATAATACCAACAATTGGTGTTGCGAATGCATAGCTATTCCACTCTGTTTTTCTTAAAAAGTATGCTGCTGGATATACCCCAACAAACGCAAATGGTAAGACAAACGTTAAAATAAAGCGAATAACACGGTTATAAATATTAACAGGATAGCGCCCATAATTACCTATGTTATACATAAGCGGCATAATAGAACTTTTCGCATCTGACCAAAAGCCAAGACTCGCAAGCGTAACAAATATCCCGCCGTATACAAGTGCACCTCCTCCTACCATAAGTAGGAATAAGAAGAAATCATACCAATAAAAAGATAATTGCAGCTCCAATGCCGCATAGCCCATTACAATAATCCCTGTAATGGCCCCAATTAGAGATTCAAGTTCCATTCTTTCTAATATAATTTGAAATAAACTATGAATCGGTCTCGTTAATACACGATCCATTTCTCCTTTAATAATGTACCGATCATTGAAGTCCCATATATTAAAGAAAGCTGAAAAAATAGCAAACGGTACTAAAAAGAAACCATAAATAAAGATTACTTCTTCTCGGCTCCACCCTTTTAGCTCTTGGGTATGCCCAAACACAACGAGAATGAAGATTAAATTAACAGCTTGTAGCAATAAATCTGAAAGTAATCCAACGATAAAATCGCCTCGATACTCCAATTTTGTTTTTATATATTGGCTTGCATATTGCAAAAACAACTTTATATATAGCATCTCATCATCCCCCTTGTACAATTAGACGTTTTCTCGCCGTTTTCCACATCAGCACAATTGGAATAATAAGTATAATTGCCCAAATCATTTGAAATAATAAAGCTTCATATAACTTACTTCCTTGTATACCTTCAGAGAAAATCATACTCGGAATATAACTAATTGCTTGAAACGGTAAAAACACCATTGCTTTTTGGGCCCATAACGGATAAAAACTAATCGGTAATAATAAACCAGAAAACAAATCGATTACAACACGTTTCGCATACATAATTCCACTATTATTAAATAAAAAGAATGTAAGCATTCCTGTCATTAAATTTATTTGTGTATTAATGATAAAACTAAATATTAAAGATAAGAAGAAATATAACCACGTTTGAAAATTCGTTGTAATTTGTAATGAAAATAATAACGTAACAATAACCATACCCGGAATTGAAAAGAAAGCGAAACGAAACATCCCTTCTCCAAGACCTTGCATAACCTTCATGCCTAAATAATTATACGGACGAATTAACTCTACCGCCACACGTCCTTCTTGAATTTCCATCGCAATTTCTCTATCTATATTATTGAAATAAAAAGCACGTGCCATCCATGCGATCGCAATATACGTAGTCATTTGCGAAATAGATAAACTTTCAATATTCTCTTTCCCGCTATAAATCGCTTGCCATAAAAAATAATACGCACCTATATTAATTGTATAAATTAAAATCCCACTGTAATAATTTGTACGATAGGCAAGCATCATTAAAAAGCGAATCCGAATCATTTCAATATACTTACCCATGCCTAATACCTTCTTCATAAATGTTACGAATAATTTCCTCTGTAGACACTTCATTAATTTTTAAATCTTTAATTTGAAAGGCTTGTACTACTTTAGAAATCAGCATAGAAATGATAACTTCTTCATTTGGTATTTTTGCAACCCACGCATTTTCCTCTTTTGCTTTTGACCAAACAACATGATTATCAGGCATAACCATTGATAACGCCTGGTATGAAACTGGGGCAACAAACTGAAAATGTATTTCCTTCTCCGCTCCCCACTGCGTGCGAAGGTTATCTAAAGACCCGTCATACATAATGTTTCCTTCATCAAGCATGATGACGCGTTCACATAAAGCTTCAATATCAGTAATATCATGAGTCGTTAACAGAATTGTTGTTTTATAACGTTCATTCATCTCTTTTAAAAATTCTCGTATTTTTAATTTCACAAGAACATCTAGCCCAATTGTTGGCTCATCTAAAAATAATAACGGCGGATTATGAATTAACGCCGCTGCCAATTCACAACGCATTCTTTGACCAAGAGATAATTTTCGTACCGGTTTATCTAATAAAGGACCGATATCTAACGTTTCAATAACATGTTCCATATGTTCCTTATACTGAGCGTCCGATACACCGTACACTTTCTTCAATAAACGAAATGATTCTTGTACAGCGATATCCCACCAAAGCTGAGAACGTTGACCAAACACAACACCGATTGTTCTTACAAATTCTTCTCTCTGTTTATGTGGATTCATGCCGTTCACTGTAATTTGTCCTGATGTCGGAGTCAAAATTCCTGTAAGCATTTTAATCGTCGTTGATTTACCAGCGCCATTTTCACCAATATAACCAACCATTTCACCTTGCTTTACAGTAAAAGAAACATCATTTACTGCTGGTACTATTTTATAATTACGATTTAATAAATCGCGAAATGCACCCTTTAATCCTGGACGACTTGAATAGGCTGTAAACTCTTTACGTAACCCTTGTACCTCAATTACCGATTTCATAATCGGACCCCCTTCCTAAATGTCACAACGAATAGTTTACCCAACTGCTCTCTCTATCACAAACAATACGTCTTTTCGAAAAACATGTTAGAATAATACATAGATTTTTGTAAGGAGATGAATTGTAGTGAATTTCACGAAATCAGAAGCATTACATAAAGAAGCTTTAGAACATATCGTTGGTGGTGTTAATAGTCCTTCTCGTTCTTACAAAGCAGTTGGGGGTGGTTCTCCTGTTGCAATGGAACGTGGAAAAGGTGCTTATTTCTGGGATGTAGATGGAAATAAATATATCGACTATTTAGCAGCATATGGCCCTATTATTACTGGACATGCTCATCCACACGTAACAGAAGCAATTAAAACAGCAGCTGAAAATGGTGTACTATACGGTACTCCAACAGCACTAGAAGTAAAATTTGCAAAAATGTTAAAAGAAGCAATGCCTGCTTTAGATAAAGTCCGCTTCGTAAACTCTGGTACAGAATCCGTTATGACAACCATTCGTGTCGCTCGTGCTTACACTGGCCGCACAAAAATCATGAAATTCGCTGGTTGTTACCACGGTCATTCCGATTTAGTACTTGTAGCAGCTGGCTCTGGTCCTTCTACTCTTGGAACTCCTGATTCAGCTGGTGTGCCACAAAGTATCGCACAAGAAGTTATTACCGTTCCATTTAATAATGTAGAAACTTTAAAAGAGGCATTAGATAAATGGGGACACGAAGTAGCAGCTATCCTTGTAGAACCGATCGTTGGAAACTTCGGTATTGTAGAACCTAAACCAGGCTTCCTTGAAAAAGTGAATGAACTTGTTCACGAAGCTGGTGCACTAGTAATTTACGATGAAGTTATTACTGCTTTCCGCTTTATGTACGGCGGCGCTCAAGATTTACTTGGCGTAACACCAGATTTAACAGCACTTGGTAAAGTTATTGGCGGCGGACTTCCAATTGGCGCTTACGGCGGTAAGAAAGAAATTATGGAACAAGTTGCTCCGCTCGGCCCTGCATACCAAGCTGGTACAATGGCAGGGAACCCAGCTTCTATGGCATCAGGTATCGCGTGCTTAGAAGTACTTCAACAAGAGGGCGTATACGAGAAATTAGATGAACTTGGAGCAATGCTTGAAAAAGGTATTCTAGAACAAGCTACAAAACATAACATCGATATTACAGTAAACCGTCTAAAAGGTGCATTAACTGTATACTTCACAACAAATACAATTGAAGATTACGATGCAGCCCAAAATACAGATGGTGAAATGTTCGGTAGATTCTTCAAACTTATGCTTCAAGAAGGTATTAACTTAGCACCATCTAAATATGAAGCATGGTTCTTAACGACAGAACATACAAAAGAAGATATTGAATATACAATCGAAGCTGTCGGCAGAGCATTTGCTGCTTTAGCAGACAATAAATAATCCCGTCATTAAAAGGAAAAAAGAAAGCTCACCTTTCTTTTTTCCTTTTTTCTATTTCATAAATCCCTCATTAATAGTATAATTATTCATAATTATCTGTTTTATATTCTTTTATATCCTTACTATCCCTGTATACAAGGCTGATTACGCCTTAAATAGTAAGATTATTCAAAATTCAATTTCCAGAGGGGGGATTGACGGATGCTCAATAAAACAAATAAATGGACACCGTCTTTATTTCGAAATTATAAAAATGCAGAACATGATGCGTGTGGAATCGTTTCCGTTATGGAAAAACGAAGAATTCCTACAAAAGAAAATATCGACCTTTGTATACAATCACTAGTCAAAATGAATCATAGAGCTGGTTTCATTAATGGCGAAGGAGATGGTATCGGAATTCACATTGATGTACCAAAAGAACTTTGGAATGAAAAACTGAAAAGTAGCGGATATAATCCAACGATTGTGGATCATCCCCACTTTATCGTTGGACATTTTTTTCTAAATAAAAAAGAAAACATTGCTGATTTAAAAAATTACATTCGTACGCAACTACACAATGAAAAACTTACAATTCTTCTCGAAAATGATGATGTAATAAACTCCGATGCACTCGGTCCTCTTGGTAAACAAGAAGAACCTTTATTTTGGCAAGTTGCCCTTATCGCCGAAAGTGAAGTTGAAAATATTGAACAAACATTATTTTCTGTAACAATAAAAATAGAAGAAAATGAAGCAATTCATGTTGCCTCATTAAGTCATGACCATGTTGTATATAAAGTTCTCGGTGCTGGCGATACACTCGTTGCCTATTACAATGATTTACAACACCCACTTATTGCTTCAACTATGACACTGGGACATAATCGCTATTCTACTAACACGTTAACTAATTTTTTTCGTGTACAACCATTTAGCATTCTCGGACATAATGGTGAAATTAACACGATTGCAAAATTACGCAATCAAGCTGAAATGATTGCTGTATCACTCACTGCCGGGGGCAGTGATTCCCAAGATTTAAACCGCACCTTAGAAACCCTTCTCGTTCAGTATAACTACAGCTTATTTGAAGCGATGGATATATTATTTCCGCCAATTATTAATGAAATAAAACTTTACGAAACAAACTTACAAAACTTATACACTTATATACGTGAGGCCTGGGGGCACTTCGCACAAGGTCCAGCTGGCATCATTTCACGTTATAAGGATGAAGCTGTTTTCAGTGTTGATTCCCTCGGCTTACGCCCAGTGTGGAAAGTAGAGACAGAAAGCTCTTATATTTTCTCTTCTGAACCTGGGGTTGTATCACCAACTGAATATGTAGCAGAACCAAAACCACTCGCTCCCGGAGAAAAAGTCGGATTAAAATGGAATGAACAAAATGAACTTGTTCTCTATGAATACGACAAATACCAAACGGAAGTTTATAACCGTTTTAAGAAACGAATCGATGTTACCAATTATCATTTAAATTTATCTATCCCTGAAACGAAAGAAATTGGAGGATTATGTGATTCTGTTCAAGTTGAAACGAAGCAATACGTTGCTTTTGGCTGGGATCGAGAACATATTCAGCTTCTTGAACAGATGGCAACAAAAGGCGTCGAACCAATTCGTTCACTTGGGCATGACTCACCACTTGCCGCACTTGATACAGATAGACGAAATATTGCTGATTTCATTAAGGAGAGTGTAGCCGTTGTTACAAATCCAGCAATCGATCGTGATCGAGAAGTCGAACACTTCTCCACACGTACTGTACTCGGAGAGCGTCCAAGTTTATTAAACAACTCTAAACAGCCATTTGTAGTCGAGATGCTTTCACCAATTATTTTAGAAGGAAGTTTAGCCCAATCTATCGCAGAAGAATTAAACACGATTACGTATGAACAACTTATACAGCTATTCATTACTCATAGCTCTGTCTCTACAATTTCTGTTACGTTCAGTCCATCAGAAACTTTACAATGCGCATTAAATCGAATTAGTTCTGAAGCGATAGCTGCCGTTACAAATGGTGCTTCCCTACTATTATTAGATGACGACAAAGCACATCAAAATGAACAGTTATGGATTGATCCACATTTAGTTACTGCTAAAGTACATCAAGCATTAACTGAAAATAAATTACGTCGAAACTGCTCTCTCGTTATACGTTCCGGTGCCCTACGCTCCTTACACGATATCGTAACGCTGTATGGATTAGGAGCAGATGGTATTAATCCATATTTATTGTTCGCAACTGTAAATGATGGAACAATAGCACCAATTACTAATTTATATACTGCACTTAATAAAGGACTAGAAAAAGTAATTTCAACAATTGGGATTCATGAATTACGCGGTTACGGTCGTCTCTTTTCCTCTATCGGATTGCATGAGGAAATCGCAAATACATTACAAATTACAAATTTCTTTGGTTCAAATGCTTTAGCTTTTTCACTTGAAGCACTTGCTGCAGACGCGAAAATGAGAGCGATTGATTATAACAATCCAAAAGTTAGAATGAGAAAATCATTTCATATATTCCCGCGGATTTGGAAAGCAATTGGTGATGTTGCAAAAGGAAACTCTTATGATGATTACCGCGATAAGTTAAGTGAATTAGAAGAAAATAACCCAATCGCAATTCGGCATCTTGTTCAAACAAAGCAAGCAAAGCATGTAGTTCCGACTGAAAAAGTTTCCATCGGTATTCACAATCATGATTTACCATTTATTATTAGTTCCATGTCATTCGGTTCTCAAAACGAGATTGCCTTTCGTGCGTATGCAGAAGCTGCCGATCAACTAAATATGATTAGTTTGAATGGTGAAGGCGGCGAAATTAAAGATATGATTGGTAAATATCCACATACACGTGGACAACAAGTTGCATCTGGCCGATTTGGAGTAAACGCCGAACTACTAAATTCATCAAATTTAATTGAAATAAAAATCGGTCAAGGTGCAAAGCCTGGTGAAGGTGGACATTTACCAGGTTCAAAAGTAACTGCCAAAATTGCTGAAGCACGTAATGCTACAATTGGTTCAGATTTAATTTCACCTTCTAACAACCATGATATTTATTCAATTGAAGACTTAGCTCAAATGATTACAGAAATTAAAACAGCTAACCACCTCGCAAAAGTAGCTGTTAAAGTCCCTGTCGTTCCTAATATTGGAACAATTGCTGTAGGTATTGCAAAAGCTGGTGCTGATTTTATTAACATTAGCGGGTTTGATGGTGGAACAGGTGCTGCACGTATTCACGCATTGCAACATGTAGGTCTTCCTGTAGAAGTAGGTGTTAAAGCTGCTCATAACGCTCTATTAGAAGCGCATATGAGACATAAAGTGGAAATTTGGGCAGATGGTGGTATCCGTAGCGTAAATGACGCTTTGAAAATCATGCTCCTTGGAGCAAACAGAATTGGTTTTGGAACATTATCAATGATTGCAATTGGCTGTACAACTTGCCGTGGTTGTCATCTCGATACGTGCCACGTCGGAATTGCAACACAAATTGAATCTGAAGCTCAAGCGAAAGAACATGGACTGCGCCGCTTCGTTCCACGTGAATTAGAAAGCGCAGTTGCCGGGCTATTAAGCCTATTCACTACTTTCGGTGTAGAACTGAAACGTTTAACAAGCCAGCTTGGTTACACAAACCTACAAGATATCGTCGGGCGATCGGATTTATTAGAGCAAACTCGAGGCAAGGACTTATTAGACTTACGTAATTTAATACAAGCGATAGAAGATTCATCCGTGAAAATAACGGAAGCTGAACAAGAAAAACAATTTAAAACAACGAATTCTCTCCAGTCCAAAGAATTAGTAAGCGTCGGCGTAGAGCAACGCGTAATGGGTGGTCTAGAATCCTGTTATCGTGTTCGTAGTAAATTATATGAAAACACTCATCTTGAACCACTTACATTAAAGTATACAAACGGTTCTGTTCCTGGAAACGGATTAGGTGCTTACAATAGCGAAAACTTATTTATACACGTAAATGGTGGTGCGCAAGACGGAATTGGAAAAACTTCATTTGGCGGTGGTATTTATATAACGAAAGCAAAAGGAAAAGACGGAACATATTATAACGGTTCTGTCGGAAAAGGATTTGGATACGGCGCTCAAAAAGGGGCATTATACGTGCAAGGTAACGCCGATGCTCGTGCTGGCATTCGCCTCTCTGGAGCAGACATGATTATTGGGGGTAGAATTACAAAACCACTCCGTGAAAAGGAACAAGGAAATATAGGAGCATATTCCAATATAAAAGGATTTGCTTTTGAATATATGACAAATGGTCGTGCTCTTGTTTTAGGAGATCCTGGTCCGTGGATTTGTGCTGGTATGACTGGTGGTGTTGTTTATCTACGTCACGAACCAAATTTAGGTTTAACAGAGCTGGCCTTAAAAAGAAGAATCGCTAAGGGAGCAAATGTAACATTACAACCAATTAGTAAAAATGGTGTGCAAAATGTGAATGAATTATTATTAGACTACATTCGTGTATTAAATGAGCATGAACAATATGAAGAAGTCGCTTTATTAACACCACTATTAGATGATATTCAGCTTCACTTTTATGAAATTATCCCGAAAAAAGAACAGACGGATCCATCTATTTCAACTGAATAATATGTACAACATGTATTTTTTATAAAAAAATTGACGAAGTGAGCATCGCATAGTAATCTATAGTAACAATTTGAAACCTGCTGGAATTCAGCAGGTTTTTTCATTAGAGAATAGATGTTTAAAGAGAATTTGGATAAATTATAAAGTGAAACTTTAATCAGTATGGGGGGTTCATCCCCCACTAATTATTAGTCCACACCAATCGAGATAAATTAATCTTAATTTCTTTATTAAACTTTTTAACGTCACTAAAATATCACTTGCTAACATATTGTAATGAATGTATAGTATCATGTTGTACATTCATTATGACAAGAGAAAGGATATTAATAAGGGTATGAAACTTGGTGCTCGCATTTTAAAAACGGGTATTGCCATTACATTAGCTTTATTTGCTTGTATTTTACTTCAATTACCGAGTCCAGTATTTGCAGGAATCTCAGCTATCTTTGCTGTTCAGCCGTCCGTATACCGCTCGTATTTAACTGCTCTTGAGCAAATCCAAGCAAACGTAATTGGTGCGGTATTCGCTATCGTATTTGCTACTGCTTTTGGACATAATCCTTTTATTATTGGATTAACATGTATATTAGTAATTGCTCTTACATTACAATTACGCTTAGAAAACACAATATCAATCGCTTTAGTAACGGTTATCGCCATTATGGAATATCAAGGCGAAGATTTCTTTAGTTTTGCCTTACTTCGATTTGCGACAATTATGATTGGAATTATTGCGGCTTCGCTTGTAAATTTAGTATTTATGCCGCCAAAATATGAAACAAAACTTTACCATCGCATCGTTGATAATACAGAGGAAATTGTCAAATGGATTCGTATGAATAGTAGGCAAGCTTCTGATTTTACAACTCTAAAAACCGATATTGATCGCATGAAAGAAAAAATGATTAAACTAAATCATTATTATTTACTTTATAAAGAAGAGAGAAGTTACACGAAGAAAATACAATTCGCAAAAATTCGCAAACTCGTTTTGTTTAGACAAATGTTGGCGACAACAAGTCGTGCTTTAAGTACATTAAAGTCATTACACCGTACTGAAAATGAACTGCGCTATATGCCAGAAGAATTTCAGGAGTCTATTCAAAACGAACTCGATTCGTTAACGCATTATCACGAACAAGTTTTGTTAAAGTTTATTGGGAAAGCAAAGAAGCAACAATCTGTTGAGATGCTTGATGAAGTTGAAACAGGTAAACAAGAATTGATTGATATCTTTATGGATTATCAAAACAAGGACGATGAGGAAGCATATAAAATATGGTTACATCTCTTCCCTCTTATTTCTTCAATTATTAATTATAGTGAAGAAGTAGAGCATTTAGATTTACTTGTGGATAGCTTCTACACATACCATAAACCAGAAAGTGAACTCCAAATCGACGATAAAAAAGAAGACGAATAAAAAACAGCTCCTTTTACGCTAAAGGAGCTGTTTCTGTTATATGTTGAAGCTGATATAAATTGTAATAAAACCCCCTTTTTTTCATTAATTCTTCATGAGATCCTTTTTCCTTTATTTCACCCTCTTCAACATAAATAATTGTATCAACATGCGTAATTGTCGCTAATCGATGTGCAATAATAATTGTTGTTCGATCTGCAGCTAACGTTTGAAGTGCCTCTTGAATATATCGTTCATTTTCTAAATCTAAAGCTGAAGTTGCTTCATCCAATATAAGCAAAGACGGATTCTTTAGAAAAACCCGTGCGATTGCAACCCGTTGTCTTTGTCCACCAGATAATTTCACACCGCGCTCCCCAACGACAGTATCATAACCATCTGGCAATTCTGTAATAAAATCATGAATTTGTGCAGCTTTGGCAGCTGAAATTACTTCCGCCTTTGCAGCTTTCGGATTGCCATATAAAATGTTAGCCCCAATCGTATCACTAAACAATAAATTATCTTGCAGTACAATTCCAATACAACTGCGCAAACTTCTCATATCATACCGTCTTACATCTATCCCATCTACATAAACTGCACCGTCAGAAACATCATAAAAACGTGGAATTAAACTGGCGAGAGATGACTTTCCTCCCCCACTCGCTCCTACAAGCGCTACCTTCTCTCCCGGCCGCATAGTTAATGACAGATTATGCAATATCTCTTTTTCATCCTCATTGTAACGAAAAGAAACATTATCAAATATAACTTCTCCATCTAATCTTTTAGCTTGCACTGCATTTGGCACATTAACAATATCGTATTTTTCATCTAACAATTCAAACACTCGATCCATCGACGCGAAAGACTGCGTTAATGTTGTAGATGAATTGACGAGGCGACGAAGCGGACTATATAAACTATCCATATATCCAACAAAGGCCACCATAGTCCCAAGTGTTAACGAACCTTGAATTACTTCATACGCTGCAAAACCAATAACAAGTAACGGCCCTAAATCCGTTAACGTATTCACTGCTGAAAACGTTCTCGCCGTCCAACTCGTATGAGTTAGTGCTTTCGTTAAAAATTCATTATTTCTCTTTTCAAACTGTCCTCTTTCATACTCTTCTAATGCAAAACTTCGTGTCACTTGCATACCTTGAATACGTTCATGTAAATATCCTTGCATAGTGGCTAACGCTTGTGAGCGCTCTTTCGTCAATTTTCGAAGGCGCCCGAAAAAATATTTCACTGCAACTACATAAATAGGTAAGATTAATAAAGCAACAAAGGTTAATTTTATATTCATAGAAAACATAACGAAAATGGCAATAACAATTGTTGCAGTATCTAACCAGACATTCATAAGACCGGTAATTACAAAGTCCTTCGTTTGTTCTACATCATGGATTACACGTGAAATAATCTCTCCTGTTTTTGTGTTCGAATAATAGCGTAAGCTTAACTTTTGCAAGTGTCCAAAAATATGCTTTCTTAAATCGTATAGTATTGTATTGGCAATACGCTGCGCGAAATATTGACGATAATATTCTATAGGCGGTCTTAATACTGCAAAAATAAAAAAAGCAATCCCAATTGCGGTTATTAATTGGGACGTTTTTTCTTGAAGCGAACCCCCACCTTGAATAACATCATCAATAATATACTTTAATAACCATGGCATAATAAGCGGAATACCGAACTTAACAAGACCAATAATAATTGTAATAGCAATGAGCCATCGATATGGTTTAACAAATTGTAAATATCTTTTTATACCTTGCACATAATCCCCCCTCTAATAGGACAAACCTGCCGGGGAATCCCCTGCAGGTTTGTTTTAATTTCTGTACATTAAATATCTTTCGTACCACATATCTACGAAATCCGGTGCGAATGGACCTTTTCTTTGATGAATCCACTGTGTTAAATGTGCTACATTTCGTTTTAAAATTGTATCAATAACAGGTGGATACTGCATGATTTGACTATGCTTTTCATACTCATCTTCATCTAAAAGTGTATATGTCATATCTGGATACACTTTAATATCTAAATCGTAATCAATATACTTTAATGCTTCAGAGTCATATGCAAAAGGAGAACTTAAATTACAATAATAATATACTCCTTCTTCCCTTAGCATTCCAATCACATTAAACCAATAATTGGCATGAAAGTAACAAATCGCAGGTTCACGAGTAATCCATGTCCGGCCATCTGATTCTGTAACTACTGTACGATCATTCGCTCCGATCACAAGACTCTGCGTCCCTTTTAAAATTGTTGTCTCTTCCCACATTCTATGAATGGAGCCATTATGTTTATAACTATGTATTTGTACCTTTTCTCCTTCTTTGGGAAATCCCATATATGCTCCCTTCTTTCAGCTGCAAATGCCCTTCTTAAGTTGCCTCAACTACCCCTTGAACTGCATTCACTTTTTTTCTATTATAACTTTTTTGTCAAAATTTTAAAACTAAAGCGATAAGCCTCTAGTTTTCACGATGAATTTAATGAAGTTTTATTATTGGATTGAACATCTTCAATCCTTTTAACAAAGGAAAATTCCCATTGGATTAGTAGAACGTATTTTCCGAAGATTAAACGAGGATATAACAAAAGAAAAGCCCTTTCTCATCTCCATTTAAGGAAGGGCTTTTCACCTACAATTAACAATATGTCTCATCCTTAATTTGAAATTATTTTTTCGGTTTCAAAAGATTGAATCACGTTATTCGTTTGTTGTTCAAATCTTTCATGCAAAAGCTTTAATGCTAATTCTGTTCTATATATTTCTTGACGGATAAAATGTAATTCTTTTTTATCACACGTATCTCTTTCACTCATTTCAATTTGCTGATATTTTTCTAAATGTGCTTGTAACTTTAACAGCTCATCCATCGTTTCCAATTGCTCTCCTACCAACTTATCAAAATCGTTCATCACTTGCCCCCTTTTTAATTCATTCACCAATTGTAATTCTTATTACATATTTCTAATCGCTAACTTCTTTCTCCTTTGACTACATTTGTTGACTTATTAGAAGTTATGTCGGTCACTACATTTTCATTACAATGACCTTCACCTAAAGAAAACACTTCTCTTGAGTTAGAGAAGTGTTTTTCCTTCATTACTGATTTGAGCTAGAAGATTGTGATTTTTTTGCAGCTGATTGTGCGTTTGCTTGTTTCACTGCATGCACATCTGTTTCAGTTGCAAACTCTGTACCATAGCTAGCATTTGCACTTTGAGCACCAGAAGCTTGTGCTTTCTTTGCTTCTGATTGTGCGTTTGCTTGTTTTACTGATTGTACATTTGTTTCAGTTGCAAATTCTGTACCATAGCTAGCATTTGTACTTTGAATGCTAGCACCAGAAGTTGCCTTATTATAACCTTGTTGTTTTTTACTCATCTTTCTCACCTCCACAACAAATAATGTAACCAATCTATCTAGAATCTATCCGTAATTTTCTTTTTATAATTTCCGCATATATCTCTTATCACTCATTCAAACTACATATGACGGAGGTGGATATATGTACGCTGGACGCGATATGACTGAACTAACTATGATTTCAAAAAATGAATGGAAAGAAGATGAATTAGCTTATTTTCATCATTCATTTCAGCAAATTATGCCTTATCTAAACGTAGAGGGGCAAACGATTTATAAAGAAATTGTGAAAGAAATTGAGTCACGGGGTGGATTATAAAAGCGCGATTCTTTAAACTCAGAGTACAAAATTATTTTCAATAAAAAAACGTGTTCCAAAATTCTAGAACACGTTTTTTTCATTTATTGCATTGTAATTTTCTCAACACAATTTTCGTAAATAGTACGATGTGATTTCGAGAAAGGTAACTGTTCAAATGCTTCTTTCGATACAAACTTTAATGTATCTGTGTCGGTAATATCGCCTGTTATCTTTCCGTAAAACACGAATATATCCCAAGTACGGTGTGTAAAAGTATGTTGTACATTCATCGCGTATTCATCAATTGAAACAGAGAGTCCGAAGCTTTCCTTCATATAATCCGTAAGCTGTTGTTTCTGATTTCGAATACCTTCACCGAGTTCAATATTCGGGAACTCCCACATATTAGCCAATAGTCCCGCACTTGGGCGTTTATTAATTACGTAACGACCATCTTCAGTTTGAAGCACTCCTGCAACGAGCGGTACCATTGTAGGTGCTTTCGCTTTACTTTTCACTGGTAGTTCTTTTTGAACACCCTCAGCATACCCTCGGCAATGTTCACACACAGGACAAAGTAAGCAAGATGGGTTTTTCGGTATACAAATTAATGCCCCTAATTCCATCAAACCTTGATTAAAATAAGATGGATTTTCTGTTGAGATAATTTCACGCACAATATCTTCAAAAACTTTTCTAGTCTTTGGTTTTGCAATATCATCCCACACTGATAAAATACGAGATAATACGCGCATAACGTTTCCATCAACTGCTGGCTCTGGTATACCGAATGCAATGCTTAAAATGGCACCTTTTGTATATGGTCCCACTCCTTTTAATTTTTCTATTTTCTTTACATCGCTCGGTACTTCCCCGTTATATACTTCTTTTACCTCTTTTACTGCGGCATGTAAATTTCGTGCTCTAGAATAATAACCTAAGCCTTCCCATGCTTTTAATACTTCTTCATCATCGGCATTTGCTAGCGCCTCCAGCGTAGGAAACTTCCCCATAAAATTTGCGTAATATGGTTTTACAGCTTCTACCCGTGTTTGCTGTAACATAATTTCAGAAACCCAAACACGGTATGGATCTTTATTTTTTCGCCACGGTAAATCGCGTTGTTCTTTTTCAAACCAACCAATTAAATCATTTTGAAACTGCTCTATGTTAAACTTATTTAATACTTCAAGTGTCAAACTTGATCCCCCTCATTTTTTTGCATATAAGTACTATTATAAAGATTTTAGGAAAAAATTTAAGTAAGATGACATAGGAAATAGAAGGCAAAGGACTTGAGGTATCGAATAAAAAGAGTTACATTAATAAAAAAACGGAGGTGGATTTCTATGGATACAGCCACTCACCTTGTTATGGGCGTTACTCTAGGCAGTTTGGCAACGTTAGATCCAGTCATAGCACAAAGTGATATTGGGCCACAAGCAGTGATGCTTGCAACAATTGCTGGTTCCAATATTCCTGACATCGATACAGTTTTAAAATTGCGTAATAACGCTAAATATATAAGAAATCATCGTGGAATTACTCATTCCATTCCTGCAGTGATTCTTTGGTCATTCCTTATAAGTGGCATCTCTTTCGCCTTCTTTTCAGACGCTCCATATCTGCATCTATTACTTTGGTCATTTATTGCCGTCTTTCTTCATGTCTTTGTGGATATTTTCAATGCCTATGGTACACAGGCATTACGGCCCTTCACAAGAAAATGGGTAGCACTCGGCATAATTAATACGTTCGATACTGTCATTTTCTTTATCCACATACTCGCTATCGCCTGTATGCTTGTCGGAGCACATAAAGGATACACTGCTTTAGCAGCGTATATATTAATGTTTGTTTACTACATCGGCCGCATTATGATGCATCGAAATATCAAAAGTGTAGTATACAAACGTTTCAAAAATGTAGAGAAAGTAATTATTTCTCCCTCTTACAAATTTTATCATTATCACTTAGCCGTCGTTACAACTGAACATTACTACGTCGCAAGATGGCACCGCGGTAACATTCTTGTATACGATAAATTTGATCGTGTACCATTCCCGAATACTGCCATTATGCAAGCTGCTGTGCGGGATGAAAATATCTCTGCTTTCTTATCTTTCTCGCCTGTATACCGCTGGGATATTTTCGATTATGATAACTATTCTGAAGTTCGGTTCATTGATTTACGGTATCGAAGTAAAGATTATTATCCATTCGTTGCAATCGTTCAGCTCGATCAAAATTTAAATATTATTAGTTCATATACAGGGTGGATTTTCAGCGAAGAAAAACTTCGAAAGAAACTGGAATTGCTCCCACATTAAAAAAAGCGACCTAAGTCGCTTTTTTTAATGTTTCAAATGATCTTCTTGATTGATCAAATGGCTATACTTCGGATTATTTGTACGCATTTCATGAAGGCGCCCTCCATGATTATTAATCCATGTTCGTACCACTTGCTCAGTCATTTCATCACCTTGGTAACGGCCTGATTTAGCATAAGTTGTTTGAAAATCTTCCCACAGTAATTCAACCCATGCACGAGCTTGTGCGTAAGAAAGGTTGTCATTCTTATCTAATAATTCTTTCGTTAATGTTTCATAAATATCATTCATGTTCTATTCTCCTTTTACCTATTTATTCCCTTAATTTCTAAAGGATAGTTTTTTCTATTTTGCACATTCTATAATTGATACTTCTTAAAGAGGTATCAACTGATAATGAGGGGGCGTTCTTAATGGGTAGACAAGCCGAATTTTGGTCTGAATCAAAAAATAACAGCAAAATCGAAGGTCAGCCGAAGGCGAAATCACGCTTCGCTTCGAAAAGACCTAACGGCACAATTAACACGCACCCACAAGAACGTATGCGTGCTGCAAATCAGCAGGAAGAGTAGTACAAACTAAACTAAATTAACTTCCTACACGAGGTGATAAAGATGAGCTACCGTGACCATTTAGATAGTCGTTCTGAATTATTTAACCATACGTGGACTCGTCCGAAACATGCGAAAGCGCAAGTTAACGGACAGACGCAACAAACCCAGTCTCTCATTATATTGGCAAATGAATCTAAAAAACGCCAATTTTAGAATCTCCTATCTCCTTTAACGCCTACCAAAGATGAAAACCAGAGAGATATTCACTCTCTGGTTTTTATTTTTCCTGCAGCAAGGAAATTGGTATTCCAATCTCTTCATTATCATTTTGCTTATATCCCCAAGCAAATACCCCATTGAAATACGTAATTTTAAATAATATACCAGGTTCTTCTACTAATTCATATGTCTCACCAATATGGAATTTGTTTATATCAGTCATATAAGCACGAGCCATAGCCATCTTTCTCATTAATACATCGAATTCATTTACAATTCCAAGTTGCTCAGCCTTTACTGCTTGCTCCTTCAAAACCCCAATTTCTTCTCGAAGCTCATGTGGTGTCATTTCACTGTAGCGTTTTGGTATATTCATCTTATTCCCTCATCCTTCTTCTCGTTTCATTTGCAAAAATATCTCTATCTCATCAATAGAGAATCCTTTTCGATATAACGCTTGTTTCATCTTATTTTCGAATGTCCATCCATCATACTTCTTATATTTCTCATAATATTTATTCCCATGATAGTGTAACGCTTCTTGCTGCTTTTCGTCATCTTTTTCGTCTTTCAATTCTTCAAGACAAATTTGAATCACATCTCTAGAATAGCCTTTACGAACAAGCATTTCTTCTAACTTTTGTTTCATTTGTAAAAATGAATGCTTTTGATAAGATTTTTTCTTCTTTTCTATAAGAACTAAAGCATTTTCAATTTGCTTCTCCTTTGGATACTCTTGTAAACTATGTGTAATGATTAGGTCCTGAACACCTTTACTTATCAGCGCTCTTCTAATAACAGTTGGGCCTTTTTGATTTACATTACTTTGCGTTCGTACATACAAAGTGGCGTACTCTTTATCATTAATATATCGATCATGTAATAATTTCGAAATGACTTCAGAGATGATGGCCTGCCCCACTTCTTTTTTTTGTAAAAAATCTTCTACTTCTTGTTTTGTTCTCATCTGATATGATAAATAGGAAATGGCTTGTAAATATGCTTTTTGTACCTCTTCATTGTACAAAATATTTCCTAACTCTACTTCATCAATTTCTAAACCTTTTTGTAATCCATGTTTCATTAAGATTACTTGATTTACACTAAATCCGTACTCTTCACCTTGACCTTTATCAATATAAATATTAAATCGTTCTTTCGATCGTTTTTGTACTTCTATTTTTGTAATGACAGCCATACTCTCACCTCTCTATTATTTTAACATAGTCAAGAAACATTTTTGCTTTTCAAGAATATATATAATGAGGAGGAAATTCTTGTGAAAATCGCAATTTCTGGTGGCTCTGGCTTTATAGGCAAATACCTTTCTAGTTTTTTTATTCAAAAGGGATATACCGTCTATATTCTTACTCGAAAAAAGGTAGATGAAACTTCAAATCCTAACCTTCAATACGTACAATGGACACCTGACTTACACACTTTTCCCCTCTCTTCTATCGATGTAATTATTAATCTAGCGGGGGAGTCTATTAATAGTAGATGGACAAAGAAACAAAAGGAAACAATTTTAAATAGTAGGATTCAAACAACAACAGGGCTCATTAAACAATTGCAAGCACTCAAAACAAAACCACACACATTTATTAACGCAAGTGCTATTGGATACTATGGAACATCTGAAACCGAATCTTTTACAGAACAACAAGAGACTCCTGGGAATGACTTTTTAGCAAATACAGTATATTTATGGGAGCAAGAAGCATCTAAAGCCCGCTCCCTTGGAATAAGAACTATCTATGCAAGATTTGGAGTCGTATTAGGGGCAGATGGAGGCGCTTTTCCAAAAATGTTACTCCCCTATCAATTATATATCGGAGGTACAATTGGATCTGGAAACCAATGGTTATCATGGATTCATTTAGATGATGTCGTTCGCATGATTGATTTCATCATACACAAAAAAGACATTGCCGGGCCTCTTAATATTACAGCGCCAACACCGATAAGGATGAAAGAATTCGGTAAAACCATTGCCACTATAACCGAACGACCTCATTGGTTACCTGTTCCTCCATTTGTACTTCGCGCTTTACTCGGTGAGATGAGTATACTCGTATTAGAAGGACAACATGTATTACCTAATAAAGCTATTGAATATGGATATCAATACACATTTCCAACAATAAACCATGCATTACAAAATATACTCTTGCATACAATGTAGTACTTCTAAAATACAGTTTTAAAGGGAACTTATCCCGCTATTTGCAGACGATAAGACTCTCACCTCAAAATTCAACTGTAAAGCAAAGAAGTTTGGCGGGGACCGGCTGCCCGTAAAAGCCCGATTGTGAGGGCTAATAATCAGTGGGGGATGAATCCCCTTTACTTTATCCCCTCCAAAACTTTCATTTTCTAGACTCCGGAGCATTACTACACGAAAAACCTTTCAGTTGCTTTGTCTAAACTTATAGTACACACATTACAAGGTGACGGAAATGAGGTATCTATGAAAATACTGCTCAAACAAGCCATTGTATATCCTATTACATCCCAAAAGTTTCAAGGAGATGTACTCGTTACAGGAGAACGAATCACCGCGGTTAAACCTTATATTGATCCTACTCAAGATATGACCGTTATAGATGCACGAGCTCTTCATCTCCTACCTGGATTTATTGATGTCCATACTCACCTTGGCCTCTACGATGAAGGTACCGGTTGGGCTGGCAATGATGCGAATGAAACATCTGAAGTTTCAACACCACATATCCGTTCTTTAGACGGAATCCATCCTTTTGATATTGCATTTCAAGATGCTGTACAAAATGGAATTACAACTGTTCACGTTATGCCTGGAAGCCAAAACATTATAGGGGGTACTACTTGTGTCATAAAAACCGCTGGAACTTGTATTGATCATATGATTATTCAAGAACCTGCTGGTTTAAAAATTGCCTTTGGAGAAAACCCTAAAAAGGTCCATAGCAACGGAACAAAAGAATCAATTACACGTATGGGAATTATGGGCTTGCTTCGAGAATCCTTCTACGAAGCACAACACTACGGACATGAAGCTGATTTTCGAATGCTTCCTATTTTAAAAGCACTCCGCCGGGAAATACCGGTACGTATCCACGCTCACCGTGCAGATGATATTAATTCTGCTTTACGCTTTGCGACAGAATTCAATCTTGATTTACGTATTGAACATTGTACTGAAGGACACTTTATTGTTGAGGAACTTTCGAAACACAATTTAAAGATTTCAGTTGGCCCTACTCTTACACGACGTTCAAAAATCGAACTTAAAAACAAAACATGGGATACTTACCATATATTATCGAAAAGTGGAATAGAAGTCTCTATTACAACAGATCACCCTTATACACCTATTCAATATTTAAATGTTTGCGCTGCCATTGCAGTAAGAGAAGGATTAGATGAAAAAACAGCGTTGGAAGGAATCACTATTTTTCCAGCTCGAAATTTACGTTTAGAGGATAGAATTGGAAGCATTGAAGTTGGAAAAGATGCTGATCTCGTGTTGTGGACTCACCATCCTTTCCATTATTTAGCCAAGCCTGTACTCACGATGATTGACGGAAAAATAATTTACAAAAAAAATAAAAAAAACTAGTTTATTTTTTTGACTAGATAAAGTATTATACGATTATAAACTGAATGAAACCATAATCAATTTGTGTCGTGATTATCATTTTCAAATTGATGAATGGGGAAGGCAAATGGTGCGCCACCAGCGTTATAAACTGGTTCTAGTGGGTTCGATTCCCACCCCGAAATTTTTTAAAGATTGATATAAAAATTTCGAGGGTGGGGTGTTTTTTCGTCATGCTACCCTCGTGTGAGGAGGAGTTAGTATGTTGAAAAAACGCGACTTACACGACAGCCACGTTCTATACGAGTTAATGGTGGATCCAGCTGTCTTCCCTTTTGTGCGTCAAAAGGCTTATTCTTATGAAGAATATTTATTTTTAACGAAACAAACAATTGAAGCCGAAGAGCGTGGAGAATTGATCTCACGCACAATTTTAGATGAATGGGGTAACCCCATCGGCACGATTACTTTATTTGATGTGCAAGAAAAAGCCGGATTCCTCGGGACATGGCTTGGCAAACCATATCATGGTAAAGGATATAATAAATTGGCAAAAGATTCATTTTTTAGCGAACTTTTCTATGAATTAGATATTGAAACGATCTTTATGCGTATTCGTAAAATAAATATCCGTTCTATTAAAGCTGCCGAAAAACTACAATATGTAAATCTAGCAAACGAAACAAGAAAAGCCGTTTATGATGAAATTAACACGCATGAAGAAGTATATAACTTATATGAAATTCCAAAAGATCAATATACACTTGCAACAATGCGAGATACAACCTTCCAAGAAGCACACCAATTAAAAGAAGCATAATCTAAAATTTCAGAAATGATAATTAATCAATACTAGTTTAACATATATGTATACCACCCCATGTCTTTGGAAACGATAGATAGTGACTTTAGGACACGAGGTGATTTGTAATGGATAAAAAGAAACGTGATAAAGCAAAAAACACATTATCTAGTACACAAGAAGTTCTCTATCAACGAGAATTCCGAAAAGCAGATCGTGCAGCGGGTTATCGCTCAAAAGGTATTTAAAGTGAAAATGAATAATTAGAAGCTTTCCCCCTAATTATTCATTTTCATTACATAAGTTTTTCCAAGTGATAGGATAGAATTGAAAAAGGTTCCTTATTTATAAGGAACCTTTTTCTGTGGACAACTTTATCCACAACACCCGTGCAATTGTGCATAAATTCAAAAAACATTTTACAAATTCATTTATTTAAACGAATACCAAATGTAAGAATTGTGAATATTTTTCTAAAAATTGTGGACTATGTGGATATAGTTGTTAATATTCCGACTTTACTGTCTAATGAAAACGCAATCCTTTGTGGATAAGTTAATAATGCACGTTTATTTTTGTTAAAATAATAAAAAACCCTCTTTAAAAGTTTAAAAGAGGGGTTTCATATTAAGTAAAAGATTCGGCAAGAGCTGGTGATTTAATAGGTATATGATTCGGCTCTGCATGATTTTCTGCCAAAATTGTATCCACGATATGACCTGCCGGTTCAGGACGATAAATACTCTTCATGGCTTCTTTCATTTGGAGAAGCTTCATATCATCTTGTAATAACGCCTCTGTTTTTGCAAAAACCTCACTGTCATCACGGATTACAACTGCAGCCCCTTTTCTTTCAAAATACAACGCATTTTCATTTTCTTGTCCTGGGACAGGCTTATATAAAATGACAGGTACTTGTAATGCTGCTGCTTCGCTTAATGTAATACCACCTGGCTTCGTAATCATACAAGAAGTAACACGGAATAACTCATCAATATTTTCAACATAACCAAATACTTTTAAAGCATCAGAACTTTTCTCCTGTAGTCCCAATAAATCCTGCTTTAAAGCTTCGTTTTTCCCACAAACGACAACTACTTGTAAATTTGGTAGTGACATAAATGACTGGCATAGTTCTTTTACACTCCCAAGCACACCATGAGCACCTGCTACAATTAGTAAAATCTTTTTATCCTTACATAACTGATATTTATTATATATAATTTCTGGATTTATCTTTAGCTCAAAACTACTACGAATCGGAATCCCTGTTTCAACAATTTGCTCTGAAGGCACACCAATATCAACCATCACTTTTTTCACATGATCAGTTGCTACAAAATAACGATCTACTTCTCGATGAATCCATATTTTATGCACGCAAAAATCCGTTAATACGTTATAAACAGGAATAGAAATACCTATTTGTTTTTTCAATTCTGGTACAGCGATGATTGGAAAGGTATTGATAACAATATCCGGTTTCTCCGCCTGTAAGAGCGACTTCAAACGTTTTCTCCCAAAATTCGCATACCAAGATGCTATTTTCTTATCATAAATTTTTTCTACACCGTAATAAAACAAACGATATAATTCTTTTCCTATCGTATAACTTTTTAAATACAAATATTTTGTAATATCGGTTATAACTGGATGTGATTCTCCAAACAAGTCGCACACGATTACATCTTTGATTCCTTTTTGGCGAAATGTTTGTTCTAATGTTTTTGCTACTTGCACATGACCGTTACCGTAATGTGCAGTTAATATTAAAACCTTGGGGTTTTTTATCAAACAAATCCACTCCTAGCTTTTTGTTTCTCCATATTGCATATACGACAATAGGAAAAACATTTTCCTTAAAAATTACATACTCGGATTCCAATACTCTCCTGTTAGCTATGTACCTGTCGTGGATATGCAAAGCATATAAGATTGACCCCTTAATCCTATCTGTGCTCATATCTTTACATTATACTTTCCTATAAGAGCTTTCGCAATAACTTACAAACGTTCTATATTCCATGATACTCATTCTTTTACTTCTTAATTCTTTTTACTATTTTGATTTCCCTTTACAATTATGTAAATTTCTCCGCTTATTCTTTACAAAAATATGGATATTCTATTTTCAGTATACTCCTTTCTAAATATATACTCTATATTTTCTTATGAAGAAACAAAAAGCCTAATCCAATATATGGATTAGACTGCTTTTAAAATATGTTTCGCATGTTCAACATTTTCTTCTGTCGGTGGATTCACATCCGCAAGTGGATACTTATGTCCAAGTGCCTCCCATTTATAGACACCGAGCTTATGATATGGCAACACTTCCACTTTCTTAACATTAGATAAGCTTTGAATAAAGCTTGATAATTTTTGCAGATCTTCTTCACCATCAGTAACACCAGGAACCAATACATGTCTTACCCAAATTGGTTTCTTTCTGTCTGATAAATAACGAGCAAATTGTAAAATATGTTCATTGGGTTTCCCTGTTAATTTACGATGTTTCTTTGAATCAATATGCTTCAAATCCAATAAAACTAAATCTGTATAATCCATTAAAATATTTAGCTTGCTTTGGAATTCTGGTTCTTCAGAATAACAACCGCCAGAAGAATCGATTGTTGTATGGATACCAGCTTCTTTGCACTTTTTAAACAACTCAATTAAGAAGTCTAACTGTAGTAGTGGCTCTCCACCGCTAACCGTTATACCGCCTCCAGAAGCTTCAATAAATGGAAGGTAACATGTCACATCCTGCATCACTTCTTCAACTGTTATTTCTTTTCCCTTACCAATCTCCCACGTATCAGCATTATGACAATATTGACAACGTAATAAACACCCTTGTGTAAATATGACATAACGAATCCCTGGGCCATCAACAGTACCACAAGACTCTACAGAATGTATTCTTCCTTTTACCATGTTACTTCCTCCTTTATTGAAACAGCCCCCCTCCACCATATATTAAAAGCAGAGGGGCACTTTTTTCACTTACATGCTTTCATGCATTGTACGGTTAATTACATCAATTTGCTGTTCACGAGTTAATTTAATAAAGTTAACAGCGTAACCAGATACACGAATTGTTAATTGTGGATATTTTTCAGGATGCTCCATTGCATCCATTAATGTTTCACGATTAAATACGTTAATATTTAAGTGATGTCCTTCTTTTATTGCGTATCCATCAAGCATAGATACTAAGTTACGTACTTGTACATCATCTTCTTTACCAAGCGCTTTTGGAATAATAGAGAATGTATTAGAAATACCATCTTGTGCATCTTCATATGGTAATTTAGCTACAGATAATAATGACGCTAATGCACCTTTTGTATCACGGCCATGCATTGGGTTTGCACCTGGTGCAAATGGTTCTCCAGTACGACGTCCATCTGGAGTGTTACCAGTTTTCTTACCGTATACAACGTTAGATGTGATTGTTAAGATTGACATTGTATGAACAGAATTGCGATATGTTTTATGTTTGCGAAGCTTATTCATAAATGTTTTCACAAGATTTACTGCGATTTGATCTACACGATCATCATTGTTACCGTATTTAGGGAAATCTCCCTCGATTTCGAAATCAACTGCAATACCATTTTCATCACGAATTGGTTTTACTTTTGCATATTTAATTGCACTTAAAGAGTCTGCTACTACAGATAGACCCGCGATACCTGTTGCCATCGTACGAAGAACGTTTGTATCATGAAGTGCCATTTCAATACGTTCATAGCTATATTTATCGTGCATGTAGTGGATAACATTTAATGTGTTTAAATATAGACCCGCTAACCATTCCATTGTCATATCAAACTTATGCATAACTTCTTCATAATCTAATACTTCAGAAGTAATTGGTGCGTACTCAGGACCAACTTGAGCTTTTGATTTTTCATCTTTACCGCCGTTAATCGCATATAATAATGCTTTTGCTAAGTTTGCACGTGCTCCGAAGAACTGCATTTGTTTACCAATTCTCATTGCAGATACACAACAAGCAATACCGTAGTCATCACCATATTCTGGACGCATAATGTCATCATTTTCGTATTGAATTGCTGATGTTTTAATAGACATTTTCGCACAGTAGTTTTTAAAGTTTTGTGGTAATTGTTTAGACCAAAGAACTGTTAAGTTTGGTTCTGGTGCTGGCCCTAAATTATCTAATGTATGCAAGAAACGGAATGAGTTCTTTGTTACTAATGGACGACCGTCTAGTGCAATACCACCGATAGATTCAGTTACCCAAGTTGGATCTCCAGAGAATAGTTCATTATAATCAGATGTTCTTGCAAATTTCACAAGACGTAATTTCATAATGAAATGGTCAACAATTTCTTGTGCTGCTTCTTCTGTTAAAGTACCATTTGCTAAATCTCTTTCAATATAAATATCTAAGAATGTAGAAGTACGTCCAAGGCTCATTGCTGCCCCGTTTTGTTCTTTAATTGCTGCAAGATAAGCGAAGTATAACCATTGGAATGCTTCTTGTGCATTTGTTGCTGGCTTAGAAATATCGAAGCCATGAGAAGCAGCCATTTGTTTTAATTCTTGAAGTGCACGCATTTGCTCAGATAATTCTTCGCGTAAACGCATTGTCTCTTCGCTCATTACACCACCAGTTAAATTAAAATCAGCTTTTTTCGCTTCAATTAAATGGTCTATACCATATAACGCTACGCGGCGATAATCACCGATAATACGTCCACGTCCATATGCATCTGGAAGACCAGTAATAACACCTGATTTACGAGCTGCTTTCATTTCTGGTGTATATGCATCAAATACACCTTGGTTATGAGTTTTGCGCCAGTCTCTGAAAATACTACTAAGTTCTTTGTCCATTTCATATCCATAAGCTTCACAAGCTTGTTCTGCCATACGAATACCACCATATGGTTGTAAAGAACGTTTAAATGGTTTATCAGTTTGGAAACCGACTACCTTTTCAATATCTTTATTTAAATATCCTGGTTCATGTGATGTAATAGAAGAAACAATTTTTGTATCCATATCAAGAACGCCACCGTTTTCACGTTCCTTTGTTGTTAAATCCATTACTTGATCCCAAAGTTTTTTCGTTGCCTCAGTTGCTCCCGCTAAGAAAGAGTCTTCTCCTTCGTAAACGTTTACATTATTTAAAATGAAATCGCGAACATCAATCTCTGCTTTCCATTTTTTACCTTTAAAGTTTTCCCACGCGTTTTTTACATTTTCTAATACTTGAGTCATCCTAATCTCCTCCATTTTTGATTAGTACAGGACTAAGATTTTTTATATAACAGCTTACACACTTAGAATACTACTTTTTTTCGGAAGTGGACGAAATAGTTGTGACATGTTTGTGAAATATTGAGCAAACTACTATATGCATAGTGTAAACTTCATTTTAAATCCTTTGTAATTAACCCTTTCTTTAAAGGTATTTTTTTGTACCCTTATATACGAGTCCTATTTTGTAATATAAGAACGATACCCATTGTAGAACTGTAATACTCTTATCTCCTAATCTGTTATAGTTTTTTTATAGCAGACTGAAAAGAAGTGTACCTATTAGGTACACTTCTTTTCACAATAAGATAAAGTGAAGCTTTGATCAGTGTGGGCTTTTAAGTCCAGCACTCCTCCAGAACCGCTATATAACTCCTCTATTTCTATTTCCAAGCGCTTCTTTGAAAAAAAAAGACTATCCAAAAAGGACAGTCTTTTACACTTCTATATTTCGTAACATCGTATAAATGTCATTATTCACTTTACCAAAGGATTTAATGTTATTTTGAATGTTAGATAATAAAACAACATACACACTTCCGTTTTTACTAAATCCATTTAAACAATTCCATCCTGGCATTACACCGTGATTCGAATAACTTCCTGGATCTACATACCATCCAAATCCATAATCCTTTTTCACAGCCGTAAACATTTGATTGTAACTCTCTTTTGAAATTAATTTTCCAGAGAATAGCGCTTCATTAAATAAATATAAATCATGCGCGCTTGTATATATATCACCGCAACCATATAGTTGTGACATACTCGGAATATTAGGTGTTGTCATATTATTATTTACTATTTTATAACCAGTTGATGGGAATCTTGTTTGTTCTAACGCTCTACCAAAACCAGAATGCTTCATACCAGCAGTAGCAAAGATGTGCTGTTTAATATATTCTTCTAATGGTTGCCCACTTACTTTTTCAACAATGTAGGCAAGTATGGAGTAATTCGAATCTGAATACTTCCATTTCTCTCCTGGAGCCCCAATACGCTTTTGGTTTCCTATTCGCCTTATCAATTCCTCATGAGAAATATCATCTTTTCCCTGCTCATATTCAGGAATTCCTGATGTATGTGTTAATAAATGTTTTAGCTGAATACCATTACCTTGAGGAAAATCCGGAATATACTTTGCAACTGTATCCTCTACTTGTAATTTATTTTGATCTTTCAATTGCATAATAGCAGTCGCTACAAACGCCTTCGAAATAGAGCCAATATAAAAAGTTGTTTCTGAATTATTCGGTACTTGCTTCTCTTTGTTCGCCATACCGTATCCTTTATTCAAAAGGACTTTCCCATTCTTCACAATAACGGCTGTCCCACTAAAACCTGTGCCCTGCAAATATTGATCCAATTGAGCGTTTTCATTAATTTCTTGAGGTGGTCCTTCTGCCTGCTTCTCAATTACTTGTGCTTGCTTTGCTAATTCTTCCTGTTCTTTCAGTTCTTTTTGTTTTTGAGCCTCTTGCTTCTTCATTTCTTCTTTCTTTTTTATCTCTTCTTGTTTCTTCATTTCTGCTGCTGCTTTTAAAGTTTCCTCTTTTTTATTATGCGCAACAATTTTTGTATACATGAAATATACAAGTGAAAATAGTAGGGCTAGAATAATTGTTCTTTTTATGTATACAATCGACCGATTTGCTTTCCCATTAACAGTATTTTTTTCCTGATCCATGATTACCTTTTTCCCCTTATTTACCGATAATTTAATTCATCTACACAAGACTTTTTCCACATCATTTCTGTAGATTAAAGACACTCCATTCTATGTCATCCCTACTTTATCACGCACCGAACATATTACCAACCTATATGTACAAAAAAGAAAAAGAAAATTTACAAAAGTAAGATTCACGTTATTTTTTTAACATAAAAAAGAGGATATCCTCTAAAAGACCGTTATTATCAATCTTTCGGGATATCCTCTTATCTAATTATTTATACGTGCTTTTTCATATCATCAGCAACAGACTCAACGTTTGTACCTACGATAACTTGTACACTTGTGTTACTTAATTTCATAACACCTTTTGCACCTGCGCGTTTTAATGCTGGTTCATTTACTAAACCTGCATCTTTCACTTGTAGGCGTAGACGCGTTGCACAGTTATCAATAACTGTTAAATTGTCTTTTCCACCTAAAGCAGCTACATAAGTTTCACCAATTGAACCAGCAACTGGCGCATCACCATCTTCAACTAACTCATCGTCATCTTCACGACCAGGAGTTTTTAAGTCGAACTTCTTAATTAAGAAGTAGAATACTACGAAGTAAATTGCTGCGTAAATTAAACCGATTCCCGCTAGTAACACTGGTTTTGTTGCAATACCGAAGTTTAAAACGTAATCGATTGCCCCGGCACTAAATGAGAAACCATCGTGAATGCCAAGTGTTGTTGTAATGAATAAAGAAAGACCTGTTAATACTGCATGAATACCATATAATACTGGTGATAAGAACATGAATGAGAATTCGATTGGTTCTGTAATACCAGTTAAGAATGAAGTTAATGCTAGACCAGCTAACATACCTGTAACCATTTTACGCTTTTCTGGTTTAGCAGCTGCAATCATTGCGAAACATGCTGCTGGTAAACCAAACATCATGATTGGGAAGAAACCAGTCATAAACATACCTGCTGATGGATCTTTTGCAAAGAAGCGTGCAATATCACCATGAACGATATCTCCAGCTGCATTTGTAAAGTCACCAAGTACAAACCAGAAGTATGTATTCATTACATGGTGTAAACCGATTGGAATTAATAAACGGTTTAATAATCCGAATAAACCAGCACCAACTGAACCTAAGTTCACGATACCGTGTGCTACTGCATCAATACCACTTTGAATTGTTGGCCAAACTTGACCGAATACTAATCCTAAAAGAAGCATTACAATCGAAGTAATAATTGGTACGAAACGTTTTCCAGCAAAGAATCCTAACCATTCTGGTAATTTAATCTTATAGAATTTGTTGTATAGTAATCCAGCAACAACCCCCGCAATAATACCACCAAGTATGGCCATATTTATTTTCGGCGTTAACGCCGCTGCTTTTGAAACCTTTGTCATTGTATCTGCTAATTTAGTTGGATCTACTGAACCAACTAAATCCTGAACACTTTTTAATTTATCATTCAGCTCTGCTGCTGAATATGCCTTACTTAGAGCATTCGTTGTATTTTGTAAAACAAGATATCCGATTGCCCCAGCAAGTCCAGCTGCTCCACTACCATCAACAGACAAACCGATTGCAACACCAATTGCAAAAATAAGTGCTAAATTATCAAAAATTGCTGCACCGGCCTGTGCCATAACAGGAATATTAAATACATCTTCTTGTCCTAAACGAAGCAATAATCCTGCTGCTGGTAGTACGGCGATTGGAAGCATTAACGCTTTACCAATACGTTGTAAAAACTGCAACATTTTAATTCCCCCTATCAAATTTATGAAATCGTTATCATTATAATGACGCTTTAGAAAACGCTTTCTATTACATAACCATAATAACATATAGTTGTATAGATGTGTAGTTTTTATTTCCGAACTTTTTATGGATAAGTTTTCTATTTCCAAACTGTTATACAAAAGGAAAATTCTCCTTATTAACTACAAAATGTACAGGCAAAAAAACTTATTATAGCACAGGTAACTTTCGTTTTATCATTCCACTTTTTCATGTTATTATTTATTTCCGAGCATATCGGGAATAGTAAACTTAGTTAATTCGAAATAGGAGCGTTGGTACTATGCAGTGCATTGAAACAAACAACTTACAACAGTTGTTAGAACAAGTAAAACCATATACGAAAAAAGGAAAACTTGCTACTTATATCCCCGAACTAGGAAATGCAAATCCAGATGATTTAGGTATTGCCATTTTCCATAAAGAGACAGAATATATTCATGCTGGTAACTCACAAACATTATTTACCCTTCAAAGTATTTCCAAAGTAATTACACTTGCCCTTGCCCTTTTAGATTGTGGTGAAGAATATGTATTTTCTAAAGTCGGAATGGAACCAACTGGTGATCCATTTAATTCTATTATTAAACTCGAAACAACAAGCCCTTCCAAACCTCTTAATCCAATGATTAATGCAGGTGCATTAGCTATTACAAGTATGCTTGCTGGTAATAATAACGAAGAAAAGATGGAACGTATTCTTCGATTTGTACGTGATATAACAGATAATCCTACTATTAATTATTCTTCTAAAGTTGCCACTTCTGAATTAGAGACAGCTTACTTAAACCGTTCACTTTGTTACTATATGAAACAAAATGGTATTATTGATAGCGATATTGAAGAACTTATGGATTTATATACACGTCAATGTGCAATTGAGGTTAACTGTATCGATTTAGCACGTATTGGTTTAATTTTTGCAATGGACGGATATGATCCATATAAGAAGAAACAAATTATTCCAGAACATATTACAAAGATTTGTAAAACATTTATGGTTACTTGCGGAATGTATAACGAATCTGGTGAATTTGCAATACGTGTTGGAATCCCTGCGAAAAGTGGTGTAGCCGGTGGTATTTTCGGTTGCGTAAAAGGTGAAATGGGAATCGGAATCTTCGGACCAGCTTTAGATGCAAACGGAAATAGTATCGCTGGTTTTAAAATTCTTGAACTCCTTTCTGCTCAAGAAAGTTGGAGCATATTTTAATTCGTAAGTTATCCTGCTATACTAGCAGGATTTTTTATTTCATGAAAATTTTAGTTCCACTAGGTATTAATATGCTGCCCAAAAACATTAAGGAAAGTTTCTCTTTATTATGCATATTTGCTCCCCTCTCCTGAATAATATAGTACAACCTAGCGCTATATGTGGAGGTGTAAAAGATGAAACTTATATTTCAAATGGCGAAACAACCTGTTCTTGAAAAAACAATTCTTCTTTTTATATTGAGTATTGTAGAAAGTTTGAAGCTAAAAGTTGTTTCACTCGATGAAGCACACCGATACATATTCAATTTAGAAGTGCTTGAACTATTAATGGATCGGAACATCGATGATCAAGTATTAGAACTTATTCATTTCGGAATGGGACTTGAAGACATTCACCATGTGCTTCCTGAAGAACTTGAGCATAGTATTGAAGAGCTAAAATGGCTTTGTATTCAAGTTTTAAGTGAATACAGCATGCACGAAGAATCTGAACAACTAATTGAAGATATACGCTAAAAAGCACCTATGTAGGTGCTTTTAATGCTTTTTCAAACTATTTTTATACGTTTCAATATTAACAGGTAGCTCTTCTTCTTCTAAAGTATGTTCATTTACATCTTTATGAATGAAAGCACCTTTAGGAGGCTTATGATCACCTTTTTTCTTATGATCAAATGCTTTTCCACGTCCCATATAGATTCCCCTTTCATTAAAGCGTTCAATAATTAGTATGCAAAAACTACTGTCGATATATGCAGCCCTTTGATGTATTTCCAAGGAAATACTCGAATATTGCTTTTTACTTTTCTTATAATAGTTGATCTATTCCAATAAGAATTAATAACACCCCTGCAATAACTGTTGCCCATTTCCCTAAATATTCCGCTAAAAATCTTTTCCCAACATACGCAAACCCACTAATGCAAATGAAACTAAATATCCCAGAAATAATTGCTGTAAGCCAAAGATTTAAATTTGTTACCCCTGCATCAAATCCACCTGCAATATTATTAATTGACAATGCAACTCCTAATACAAGTGCCTCTGAAAAACTAATTGTTTTAGAACCATCAAAATCCGCTTTTTCTGGATTACGTAAAATTCCCATAAGTACACCATCATCTTTATTTTCTACTGTTTCTTTTTTACTGAAAAATGGCTGACATAAAATAAACACACCAAT
The DNA here is from genome assembly GCF_000633475.1 of Bacillus sp. H1a. Lineage (NCBI taxonomy): Bacteria > Bacillati > Bacillota > Bacilli > Caryophanales > Bacillaceae > Bacillus > Bacillus sp. H1a. The sequence continues at coordinate 34,151 of NZ_AYMH01000023.1, forward strand.
TATTCCTAGCACAGCTGCCCCGATCAGATTTGCCGTAAAATCTGAAATAAATAATGAAATCCAATTCCCAAAAAATCCAGCTAATAAAGTAAATAAAAATCCCAAAAATGCAATGACAAAGTTATTAAACCATGAAATCCGGATTTTACGAATACCGTAAGCAATCCCTACACCTGCATTATCTAAATTAGAAGCAATTCCGATTAATAAAATTGATAATAAACCTGCTGTACTCATGGCACAGTCACCCCTTTTCTCACTTTTCCATGCATATTATGAAAATGTTGAGCAACTGTGCCTGTCCGTTTCATATACTTGTAATAAACACTCAACATTTTTTCAACAATAAAATTCGAAAAAGGAGTGCCTATACTATGTCTAATGAAAATCCAAACGATCGACTTGGTACATTAATAAAAAAATTATTAAAAGAACGCGCCTTATCAATGAGACAATTAGGAACACTTACAAATATTGACCCTGCGACAATTTCAAGAATTATTAATGGAAAACAACAACCGAAACAGAAACACCTACAGAAATTTGCAGAATGCCTGCAAGTTCCATCCCAATTGTTATTTGATGAAATGTATCCTGATTCTCCGCACATAAACAAAGAAAAAACAGATATGTACACATCTCTTGATACAATTCAACAAACATTACAGTCCTCTAACTTATTTGACTTCGATTACACAACGACTCGCGTAAAGCAAGAACTTGAAAATTACGAACGCTACGCAAAAACAACCGAAGGTGAAAAACGTATTCATGAAAGTTTCGCAAGTAAACTAGAACAAATTGATAGCGCTGGTCCTTTCATTGAACAATTAACAGATATGTATCAACAGTTTTGCAAGGAAAACATCTCAGAAGAAGAACGGGCAATTCTTGGCGGCGCCTTACTATATTTCATTTTATCAACAGACATTATCCCCGATTATCTTTTTCCAATTGGCTACTTAGATGATGCGATTGCTGTTGAATTAGCTAAAGAAAAATTGGCTAAAGTCCAACGAAAAACATAGGAAAGCGTAAAGAACTATTTCAGATGTTGTGTACCTCTACCTCTGGAATAGTTCAATCAAAAAATCGTACGAAAGTAATTACTCGCACGATTTCAAAAAAATGTATTATTCTCTTATTTTTTCGTATGACACCATTCATATATGAAGGCAGTGATTACTTTCGTAAATTCAACTAACTGCTCAACTTCAACTTTCTCATTTATAGAATGAGCTTCTTCTAATGTACCTGGTCCATAAATAACAGCTGGAATGTTAAACTCACTAAACCATCCCCCATCAGTTACTGTGGCAGACATATCTAAAGTTGCGCCTTTATTCAATATAGCTTCATGCGCAGAACTTAGCTTCTGAATGGCTGGATGATTACTATCTACTTCTAAAGAAGGAAAAATCTCACCTCGATCAACAATCATGGATTCTCCGCCCCACTTAAATTGTGGTGGGTTCTCACTCAACCATGGATCTGCTGCTGCCACTTTTCCTATATACTCTTCTATTTCTTCAATTATTTGTTCATGCGTTTCATTTGGATAAAAGTGAACTGTAATCCATAATCGACACTCATCCGCAATAAATGCTGCATGACGCCCACCTTCAATAACCGCTGGGTTAATTGTCGTCGTTCCTGATGGATACCCTTCATATGTTTTCATTACCGCCCAATGACGTTCTAGCTCCTGTAAACTTTGCACAATTTTCATCATTTTTTCAATCGCACTCGCTCCAAATAGACGTCCTCCAGCATGGATCATTTGTCTACGTGTTGCATCATGAAACGTTTGCGGACTTTTCACAGTAATCCATCCAGTAATTACGCCGCCCTGTCCTTGCATATGTAAATCGCTCGTATCCACTACGACTGCAAAATCAGCATCGTAACCTCTTTTGCAACATTGAAGTGTCCCTGCTTCTCCAACCTCTTCTCCAATTACTGATTGAAAGATCAAATCTCCTGGTAGTTCAATGCCAGCTTCTTGTAAAAGCTGAATAGCAAATAAAGCTCCAGCTAGTCCACCTTTCATATCTGCCGCACCCCGTCCAACTAACCAACCGTCTTTAATAAATGGATCAAAAGGATTTGTTTCCCACACCTCATCTGTCGATATTTCAGCTACATCCATATGCCCATTAATAATTAAACTTTTGTTCGACTCACTTTCTACTCCTTTTTTGACTCCAACAACATTCGGATCATTCGGATATACATCCCATTTATCAATACTAAAATTTCGTTTTCTTAGAAACTCCGCAACAAATTCTTGCGCCTCATTTGTATTTCTTGCTGGTGGTGCTGGTGTCTCAAAACGTATTAATGTTTTTGTAAGTTCTATTAACTCTTCTTTTCTTAAATCTATCTGTTTTAGCAGCTGTGAAACTTCTTGATTCATCGCTAATTCCCCTTTGCATACGTAGTATGTTTCCAGCTTTATTTTCACAAAAAAAGAGACTGTTTACAATTTTACAGTCTCTACATAATTCATCACTACAAACTTTCTAATTCTGTTGTATTCGTCTTTTCAATACGTTCTATTTTAACTTTCTTACTTCTTGTAGCACGGTAAAACAGTAAACAAACTATCATAAATGGAATGCCACAATATAATGCCATTCTTTGTTCTGGGATAAAAGCCATAGCAACTATTACTGTTAAATTTAATGTTAATGCAAGAAGTGGTACAAATGGATACAATGGTGTTTTAAATTTCAAGTCCTTAACATCTCCACCTTGCTTAATGTATGACCTTCTAGCTAATAAGTTAGATAGAGCAATAGATGCCCAAACTAATATCGCTCCAAACCCAGCAATAGAAAGAAGCCATAAATAAACTGTATCTTCCGCATAAATACCTGATAGTAATGAGAGACAACTTACAATTGTACTTACAATCAATGCATAAATAGGAACACCATTTTTAGATAACTTACTAAAAATCGGGCTAATCATTCCTTGATTAGACATAGACCATAGCATACGGGAAGTTGCATATAGCCCTGAATTCGCAACTGATAGCACCGCTGTAATAATAACAAAATTTATAATATCTGCCGCATAAGGAATACCAATTTTATCAAATACAACTACGAATGGACTTTCTATCACTCCCGCTTGCTGCCACGGAAATAATCCCGCAAGGATAAAAATAGATAGTACAAAGAAAACAAGTATGCGCCAAACTGTATTATTAATTGCCTTCGGGATAGTTTTCTCTGGATTTTCACTCTCTCCCGCTGCAATACCAACTAGCTCTGTTCCTTGGAAGGAGAAGTTAACCGCAATCATCGTAACTAAAATAGCTGTTAATCCATTTGGAAACAATCCACCATAATCAGTAAAACTAGAAAGCATCGGTGCTGGTTCATTTCCTTTCATATCTAAAAACCCAAACATCGCTGCCCCGCCCAAAATAATAAATGCTATAATTGTAATTACTTTAATGCTTGCAAACCAAAATTCCACTTCCGCAAAACTTCTTGAAGATAGCGCATTAATAGCAAAGAGCAGCACTGCAAACACTACGCACCAAATCCACGAAGGTACATCTGGAAACCAACGTTTCATTAAAATACTAACTGCAATTAATTCAATGGCTATCGTAGCAGACCAGTTTAACCAAGACATCCATCCCACTACAAAACCCGCTGCGGGAGAAATGTGTTTTGTAGCATACGTTTGATAAGATCCTGCATCGGGCATCGCAACTGCTAACTCCCCAAGACAAAGCATCGTTAAATACATAACAAATCCACCAACAAGATACGCTACAATTGCTCCTCCAGGCCCAGCTTCATGAATTGTATAACCGGATCCTAAAAATAGTCCGGTACCAATAACTCCTCCGAGTGCAATCATAAATATGTGCCGACTTTTTAATTCTTTTTTTAATCCTTGGTTTTGATCCATCATATAAATCCCCCCTTTTCACTTTGCAAACCCATTTAATGTAAGCGCTTTTAAAATCCTTAATAGGAAAAAAAATATTTAAAAGAGCAAAAACACATATCACTTATATTAATCACTACCTGTTATTAAAAGGTCATCCCTGACTGTTATTAATAATTTTTGATCAGCGATAGCTTGTCCTTCTACTACTTCTAATGATTCGATATAACCACTGATTCCTACCTTAATTTCTACTTTCTGTTTATCTATTGTTTCAATTAACGCTAATTTCTCCCACTCGTATACGTAAGAACTTTCAGTAACAAATAACTTCTCTACTTTCCCGTAACAAGGACTATACACGCCTTCTATAACCGTCTTCACTTTATAAACTCCTCCTTCTTATTAATTGGCACTGGAACGTTGCATATCCTATAAAGATTCATATTCCCTCCTCTAGAGATTTCGACTATTATTTATGCAAAATACGTACCAACCTCCAATTCGTATATAAAATGAGAGTTTGGCTCAAAAAAATCTGCCTAACCGCAAAATTTTTCTATCGTTTGAAAAGTTTTAAGAGAAAAATAGCAAAAAATTTTTGCGATTTTATGAGAATTTTAATAAAATTATAAAAAGTCAGTCTTCATAGGGTGAAACGAGGAGAAGATGATACATGCATACAGAAGAAATTAATTTTAAACAAATTATTGAAATGAATATGCTATATGAAACTTTACTCAATGAACTCGATATCGGGATTCATATTATTAATGAGGAAAGTAAAACGATTATTTATAACCGCAAAATGATGGAAATTGAATCAATGGACCGCTCAGATGTGCTATATAAAAATCCTTTAGAAGTATTTGCATTTGAAGAAAATAAAAATAGTACTCTTATAGAGGCATTAAAATTCGGAAAAACAAACAAAAATATAAAACAAACATACTTTAATAATAAAGGACAAGAAATTACGACGATTAACAATACTTTCCCTATAATAGAAAACGGAAAAATTAAAGGCGCTATTGAAATCTCAAAAGAGATTAGTCACTTAAAACAAACAATGAAAACAAACCTTTCTCGAAAAAAAAATACTAAGTTTACCTTTAATCACATAATCGGTGATTCTAGAGCTATTCAATCGGTCATTGCAGAAGCAAAGAGAGTAATTCGTACTCCCTCATCCATACTTCTCGTAGGAGAAACAGGGACTGGCAAAGAGCTATTTGCACAAAGCATCCATAATGAAAGTCAACGTTCAACCAAACCGTTTATTTCACAAAACTGTGCAGCTATACCTGATACCTTAATGGAAAGCTTATTATTCGGTACGAACCGGGGTGCATTTACAGGAGCTATAGATAAAGCTGGTTTATTTGAAGAAGCAAATGGAGGAACTTTGTTATTAGATGAAATCAACTCATTAAGCCCAGCACTTCAAGCTAAATTATTGCGTGCTATACAAGAGAAAACAATACGAAGAATCGGAGGCACACAAGAAAAAGAAATCGACGTTCGTATTATAGCAACTATTAATGAAGACCCTCTTGAAGCTATTACACACAATCGATTAAGGGAAGACTTATATTACCGCTTAAGCGTCGTTACTTTATGCCTTCCACCTTTACGGGAACGAAAAGAAGATATTTTAGCTCTTGTTCAGCACTTTATCGAAAAGTATAACATTCAATTTGGGCTCGGCGTAACGGATGTAGATGTAACTGTAAAAGAATTTTTTTATGCATACGATTGGCCCGGAAACGTACGAGAATTGGAACATATAATTGAAGGTTCAATGAACTTAATAGAAGATGAACATATCATTACAGCTTTTCATATACCAACTCGCTTTCGCGAACTAATAAAAAAAGAATTCAATATGCAACCTTCCCTAACTAGTCACAATACTGATGCACCTAAAACTTTAAAGCACACAATAGAAGAAATGGAAAAGAACTACATCAATCAAATTCTTAAAGAGAATAATGGTAATATCTCACAAGCCGCAAAATTTTTAGGATTGAGTAGACAAAATTTACAATATCGAATTAAAAAACTGCATTTACACATATGAAATGAACCTTTCTCCAAGTGCAAGCTAACATTTGGTAAAATATGTTATAATAAACATATAACATGCTAGAAAGAGGCGATATATATGAGTAATGATAAAAAGTTAAAGTTATTACACTACTTATACCTTCTCCCTGCCGTTCTATGTATGATGTTATTCATTAATAATGATATGAGCAGCTTTCCTTATGCAAAGCTATTAGGAACAATTAGCGGCTCGTTTGCAGCTATTATGCTTGCTGCTTTTTGGAATTTGAAGTTGCGTATGAAGAGAGAGAAATCTTCTTAATTCCAAAGTACAAAAAAAATCGAGCCTTATCAGCTCGATTTTTTACTTATTATTAAAATTCAACATTCTCCAAATACAAACCACTCGCCTCAGCAAGACAATTAATTTGATTACGCTGTTTCGCCTCTAGAATGTGTGGAATTGCTTCTGCATCTAATTGTCCTAATCCAACTTCAATTAATGCCCCAACAATTTTTCGTACCATGTTATGAAGGAATCCGTTACCACTTATTCTAATTTGTACAAATCCTGCCTCTTCGGAAACCTCAAGCGTATATACTTCTCGAACCATAGACTTTTTCTTTGATTTCGCATTTGAAAAGGCAGTAAAGTCATATGAACCAACTAAATGTTTGGCAGCTTCTTTCATGCTTTTCACATTTAATTTTTTATTAACGTGCATGCTGTATTTACGCATAAATGGGTTCGTATGCTCTTCATTCCAAATTTTATAAAGATATGTTTTTGCTTTAGAATTGTAACGAGCATGGAAACGATCTGACACTTCTTCTACATTCGTAATACTAATATCGTTTGGTAAATATTGATTTAAATACTTTTTCACTTTATGTTCCACTAACTTCTCATCACTCTTAAAGTTAGCTACTTGATTTAAAGCATGTACACCAGCATCCGTTCTACTACAGCCGATAATCTCAATTTCTTTTCCGACCATTTCAGATATTACACTTTCGATTTTCCCTTGAATCGTATTATCGTTATTACCAAGACGTTGCCACCCTTTATACCGCGCACCGTCATACTGAATCGTTAATTTATAATTGTTCATCGTATTCTCCTTGCCTTTAATAGGCCCAAAAATATAATCCCTCATATAGCTTTGCCATATGAGGGAACTATAACATATTGTTACTTCATCAACATTTTTAATTCTTCTATTTCAACGTTAATCTAACCACATTCTCCACATGAGCTGTATGCGGGAACATATCAACAGGTTGTACATATTCCACTTCATAGCTCTTCATTAATGTATTCACATCACGTGCTAACGATGACGGGTTACAAGATACGTAAACAACTTGTTTCGGTCTTACTTTTAAAATCGTTTCAAGTAATTTATCATCGCAACCTGTACGCGGTGGATCAACAACAATTACATCTGGGCGCCAGCCTTCTTTCACCCATTTCGGTAACCATTGTTCCGCTTTACCAGCTTCATACTTTGTATTTGTGAATCCATGGCGTTTTGCATTTTTCTTTGCATCTTCAATCGCTTCTGGAATTACATCCATACCGCGCACTTCCGCTGCATCATTTGCAAGCCAAAGGCCGATTGTACCAACACCACAATATGCATCCACAATCTTCTCGCTTCCAGTTAAAGCGGCTGCTTTTTTCGCTTCATCGTATAAAACAACTGTTTGTTCTGGATTTAGTTGGAAGAAAGCACGAGCTGATAGTTCAAATGATAAATCGCCAAGTGTTTCTTGAATTACTTCTTTTCCTGCTAATTTAAATGTTTTATCACCGAAAATAACAGATGTTTTACGCCAGTTTACGTTTTGCATAATTGATTTAACAGTTGGCATCTGTTTTTGTACTTCTGCGATAAATTGCTCTTTATTCGGTAATTCTTCTTTTGTTGTAATAAGTGTGACTTGTACTTCCCCTGTTTGAACTGCAGTACGTGTCACAATTGTACGTACTAAACCTTTTTGCTTCTTCTCATTGTAAATAGAGACATTTAATTTTTCTAATATGCGTCTTACAACTTTTGTCGCTTCATTCGTTGCTTTATGTTGAATCATACAATGAGAAATATCAATTAACTGATGTGAGTTTTGTTTATATAATCCTGTAATAACCTTTTCATCTTTACGTCCCACTTGTAATTGACTCTTATTACGATAATGCCATGGATTTTCCATACCAAGTGTCGGACGAATTTTCTCTTCCATACTATTCTTCATGTACTTCTCGAATGCTTGTACAACGATATCACGCTTTTGATTTAATTGTTCTTTATAATCTAAATGTTGTAGCTGACAGCCACCACACTCCTCATATACTGAACATGGTGCTTTCACACGATGTGGTGATGATTTACGAACTTTTTTCACTTTCGCTTCAGCGAAGCCACGCTGAATTTTCGTTGCTTCAGCAACAACTTCTTCTCCTGGTAATGCCCCTGGAATGAAAACAACTTGTCTCTTAAAATAACCAACGCCTTCTCCGTTAATCCCAAGACGTTTAATTGTCACAGGAAACGTTTGACCAACTTCCAACTTACTCTCTTGTTGCTTTTGTATCATTATTACACCTCTACTCTATACTTTCCCATAAATATAACGCTGCATAACTGCAATATGGTTCACACTCTTGTTTCACTTTTTCTAAAAATGCATCATCAGGCTTATTCTCTAATTGGAATACACCTTGAAGTGCACGCTGAATCCCTATGTCTGCTTTCGGAAACATATTTTTCCGTCCAAGCCCAAACATTAAAAAGTTTTGTACTGTCCATGCTCCAATACCCCTTATTGGTAACAATTGTGCCGATACTTCTTCTTCTGTTTCGTTTTCTATCCTTGCTAAATCTAATTTACCGTCGACAATATGCTTTGCTAATCCTACCATATATTCAGCTTTTCGCTGACTAAACTTCTGCTCTCTCAATTCCTCTATTGGAATATTCGCTACTCTTTCTGGTGTTGGGAAAAATAAAACGCCGTTTTTTTCTGTCCCATATCGTTTTACAAATTGCTCTGTTAGCACAGTAGCAAATTTCAAATTTATTTGTTGATGAATAATACAACGAAGAAGACAAGCGAAATAATCAAATTCTAAAATAATTGGAGTATAAGCATATGTTTCAAATAGTGGACGTAATGATGTGTTTAAAAAATGATTTTGTATATTTTGAAACGGGTCATTCCAGTGAAAAATGGACCTCATTCGTTTCATTACTTTCTTTTGATCTCCTGTCTGACTAGAGATCCAAAACTGTGGATTTTGAACAGTACCAATCCCTTGCAACCGAACAACAATCTGTTCTTCGTCCATAGAAAGCGGAATATAAATTACTTTCTCGTCTAACTGAATGACGTTTAACGGGTCGAAAGATAAACGCTTTAGCACTTCTTCAAAGTGGTACGGATATTCTAACGTAACATGTTCGCTCCACATACGTTTCCCCATCCTTTTTACACATCATTATAGCATGAGAAAACCGCAAGCATACATGCTTACGGTTGATTGCTTTTTACTAAATCATCTAGGCTTTTAAAATGATACCCTTTCTCGCGCAAATCATCAATGATTTTCGCTAGTGCCTCTGCATTATCTTTCGATATCGCATGAAGTAACAAAACAGACCCTGGATGAATCATAGTCATTACATTATTATGAGCATATTGCCATCCTCTTTGCTGATCTACTTTCCAATCAAGAAATGCAAGCGACCAAAACACGTTATAATATCCCATTTCTTTCGTAAGAGCTAGCGTTCTTTCACTAAACACGCCTCGCGGAGGACGTACATATTTCACTTCTTTTTGTCCTGTTACTTTTTTTATTTCTTCCGTTACACTAGTCAATTCTTCACGAAGTTTTGCATCATTTACAGCTGTAAAATCAGGATGACTCCAAGAATGATTACCAATAATATGTCCTTCATTTTTCATTCTTAATAGTAAATCTTTTTGTGTTTTTATATAATGTCCCGTCACAAAGAAAGTTGCTGGTACTTTTTTCTCTTTCAGTACATCTAAAATCTTTCCTGTATATCCATTTTCATACCCATTATCAAACGTTAAATATATGTCTTTTTTCTTCGTATCTCCTAAGTAAAAACCGCCATTTTTTTGTAGTAATTCTGTATATAATTTCCCTGCATCTGGCACCGTTTCATTTTTAGGGCGTGGGATTCCCCAGTTATGTGGTGTATTCGTATAAGCAAATGCTGAAACTGGAACAAGTGCCATCATAATTGAAAAAATGAGACCTATATATAACCATTTATATTTCATAAATAGTCTCCTTTCCATATATAATCGTACCTGTAGTTTCTGTTATTGCTCTTTCTTTCATGCTGAACATGTTTTTCTATATATACCAAAAAATGCACCTCGAATAATTCGAGATGCATTTCTACTTACTTGAATACAGGTTCTTTAAAGCTCGCTAATTTTTCAAGTGATGTTTTATCAACATCAGCATGTAGACTGTTACCGTGAGAATCCATCGTTACAACTGCTTTAAAACCATCGATACGTAAATGCCACATTGCCTCTGGGATACCGAATTGTAAGAAATCAACATCTTTCACTTCTTTAATACATTCAGCATAATATTGTGCCGCACCACCAATTGCATTTAAGTACACACCACCGTGTTCTTCTAATGCCGCTAATGTTTTCGCACCCATACCGCCTTTACCAATTACAGCACGGATACCGAACTTTTTCATAATATCACCTTGATATGGCTCTTCACGAATACTTGTCGTTGGACCTGCCGCTTTAATTTTCCAATTGTCGTTTTCATCTTTCACTACAACTGGACCACAGTGGTAAATAATTTGTCCATTTAAATCTACTGGGCAATCATTATCCATCAAGTGTTTATGAATTGCGTCACGTCCTGTATACATCATACCGTTAATTGTAACAACATCCCCAACACGAAGTTCACGAATTTGCTCTTCTGTAATTGGAGCTTGTAATACGATTTCACGTTGCTCTGTTTGTTCTTGCGCAGCGTCTTGCTGAAGTGTATCTTCACCTTCTTGGTATAACCAATCCATAATTTCACCTGTCTCAGGATGAATTGTTACGCCAAGACGACGATATGCCCAACAATTATACGCAACAGATACGTAGAAGCTAGCTGGCAAGCGATTATATACTCCGATTTTACAACCTAGTAAAGTTGTTTCTCCGCCAAATCCCATTGTACCAATACCAAGCTTATTCGCATTCTCCAATACGTACTCTTCAAGCTTTTGTAATTCTGGAACTGGATTTACATCATCTAATGTACGGAATAGTTGATTTTTTGCTAATTCGTAACCTGATGTGCGGTCTCCCCCGATACCGACGCCGATTACCCCTGCGCTACACCCTTGGCCTTGCGCTTGATATACCGCATGAAGAAGGCATTTACGAATTCCTTCTAAATCACGTCCAGCTCGTCCAAGTCCTTCTATTTCGCAAGGCAAGCTATATTGAATATTTTTATTCTCACAGCCGCCACCTTTTAAAATTAAGCGCGCATCAATGTAATCTTTTTCCCATTGCTCAAACTTAATAACAGGTGTACCTGGTCCTAAATTGTTTCCACTATTGTCTCCAAAAAGAGAATCAACAGAGTTCGGACGAAGTTTACCATCTTTTGTTGCCTGCTCAAGCGCACTATAGATAGCTTCCTTCAGCTTTAATTGATTCACACCAACCGGTGTATAAATTTTAAACGTTGGCATCCCTGTATCTTGGCAAATTGGCGAGATATTATCATCTGCCATTTTGATGTTATTTGTAATTGTGCCAAGTGCCATTGCAGAGCGAGTTCCTGCATTTTCTCGTTCTTTCGCCTGTTGAATTGCGCGACGAACATCTTTCGGTAAGTTCGTTGACGTTTCAACAATTAGTTGATACATGCTTTCTTGAAGCTTTTCCATTGTTACTTCCCCCTCAATTGTGAACGCTACCAAAACGTTATGAAATGAAAATTCCATTGTTATACTCTTCAGCTTTTTATTTATTTCACGCCATTAAAGGTTTAATGAAATTTTTCACAACTTGATTATACCTTTTTTTCTATATTCCTTCTATTTAATCAAACAAGTTCCTTACAAAAAAACGGCTGCCAACTCTACATTGGCAACCGTTTCAATATATTATTCGTCTTTTTTAAATTGCTCACATTTCAATTCTAGTTCATCTAACATTGCAAGAAGACGATCTACATCTTCTAATTCTACCTCTTCGGGTTCAATCGTATCAATTACTTCAATGAACATATTTAAACGTTCTTTCAAATATACTAATTGTGAATCTTTATCTTGAATTGCTTTTCCCATGAAGGCACTCTCCTTTTAATTCGAGTTGCTTTTATTATACCGCAAAAATGATTGCTATGGGCATGAAATTTCATCAATCTTGTCACAGTAATTTATTATAATGTAAGCCTTCTCTCTTTTTTTACAAAAAAGTTTCACTTTATAAAAAGCACATATTCTTCTATTATAGAGAATGGACAAATTGTTATTTCAATAGTCAAAGGAGTATTTCATATGACGATATCACAAATAATGAAGCCGATTACTCCTTCTTACGATCCATGGGAAGCGTATATGGACCTTGAAGAGTACGGCAAACTACTATTAACAAACGTTGAGTTTACAACGACGACGTTATGCAATATGCGTTGCGAGCATTGCGCTGTTGGTTACACATTACAGCCGAAAGATCCAAATCCGCTTCCGATGGAGCTTTTATTAAAACGATTAGATGAGATTCCTTATTTGCGTTCTTTAAGTATTACAGGCGGAGAACCTATGCTTTCAAAAAAATCCGTCGACAACTATGTAACACCACTCTTAAAATATGCCCATGAACGCGGCGTTCGCACTCAAATCAACTCAAACTTAACTATAGATTTAGCACGTTACGAACAAATTATTCCCTACTTAGATGTATTGCATATTTCACATAACTGGGGAACAATTGATGACTTCGTTGAAGGCGGATTTGCAATGATGGAGCGTAAACCTACTTATGAACAACGCGCTAAATTATTCGAAAGAATGATTACAAATAGTAAAGCTCTATCAGATGCAGGTGTACTCGTATCAGCCGAAACTATGCTGAACAAACGAACCCTACCACACATTGAACATATTCATCGTCAAATCGTTGAAGAAATGGGCTGTAAACGTCATGAAGTGCATCCAATGTATCCGAGTGACTTCGCTAGCACACTTGAAATTTTAACAAAAGACGAAATTCGAAATGCGATTGAACATTTACTGGAAATTCGTGATGAAAATGTCTGGATGTTATTCGGTACATTACCTTTCTATGCATGCAGTGATGATGAACGCGATTTAGTTACACTAAAGAAATTACATGAGAGTAAAAATGTAACTGTCCGTAACGATCCAGACGGTCGTTCCCGTTTAAACGTAAATATTTTCGATGGAAATATTATCGTGACCGATTTCGGTGACGTTCCTCTTCTAGGTAATGTACAAACAAATACACTACAAGAAGCTTACGACAAATGGTGTGACTCAAAAACAGCAAAATCATTAAGTTGTCATTGTCCTGCTGTGAAATGTCTTGGACCAAATGTTCTTGTAAAAAATAGCTACTATCCGAAAGAAGATTTCTTATCAAAAACATCAAACATTATGTTATAAATAAAAAACGTCAGCCTGTGCGCTGACGTTTTTTATTTCATTGTGAATGCGATGAAGAAACAAATTTAAAAAATAAATGATCATGAATTGGAATAGCTGCTCCAATCCCTTGAGATGTAATATTTTTCACAACAAGCCTTTTTTGATTTCCTTTTAACACGAGGTATACTTCTCCAAATGTCACTTTTCCTTTTTCATTTACCGCCGGTGTATACGCATATAAATATCCAAGTTGACTTGGACTAATATTATACACGCGCTCATGCCCAGTACCATAACCAATAGTTGTTTTAAATGAAAGTGGCAATTGCACTTTTTCAAGCGCTTTTAAAAGCATCATTTTTTTCACATCTGAGGCATCTTTCATATCTGCGGTTAAATCGCCTTCGATTGTCTTTTGAGTTTCTTGCTTGTAGCGAAGTGGATATAATCGATCCCCTCCGCGATTATCGTATATATTTCGATTTACTTGCTTATATTCCCAATTAATTGATGTATCTATTGATTCATAATTTAATGCCCATTGCCCCAAATAAATTTTCGCACGGTACCCTACTGCAAGTGGTGCATTCGAAATCGTCGTTTCATTAAACATACGAATTAAATCTGGGTTTTCAATTCTGATATTTGCTGTTTTCAATAATTCTTGAGCAAACTTACTCGGTTGTAAACGTGGTAAATCTTGTGCATCATTTGGAAATGTATTGTCTTTTGAAATATTTAAAACAGATGAAGGCATTTTTACTTCTACTGTCGTCTTTGCAAAACTACTGTTAGGAAATAATAAAATAAACGAGACCATAGTTGAAAGACATATGCTGTACACTCGTTTCACCTGTCTGGCTCCTTCCTACGTAAAGGTATATAAATTACTGTATTTATTGTTTTCCCTCAAACTCATTGTTATCCCTATTTTTCATAATAAATAAAAACCAATTCCCATAATGACGTATGCCGCTAGTAAAGTGCCTCCTTCAAACCAGTTTGTATCCCCATCATTTGAAATAGCAATAGTTAAGAAAACAGCTGTAATCATGGAAACAAGTTCTGGTATCGTAAATACTAACGGCATCTTTTGAGCAAAAAATACTGAAAGAAGTACTAATACAGGAGCAACAAACATCGCAATTTGTAATGTAGAACCTACTGCAATTTCAACTGCGATATTCACTTTATTTTTATACGCCATAATAATTGCAGATGCATGTTCTGCTGCATTACCAACAATCGCAACGATGATAACCCCTATAAATAGCTCTGACCAGCCAAATGACTTTGCGACCGTTTCAAAAGTATGTACGAGTGCCTCTGAAACATAAGCTACCGCAATTGTTGCTATCGCTAAAATGAGTAGCGCTTTACCTTTTGACCACTCAGGCTCTTCCTCGTGCGCCACTTCATCACTTTTATGTTGATATACACCGCGGTGCGTAACTAACTTAAATAGCAATGCAGCAAGGTACATAATGATCATGATAATAGAAACACCAATACTTAATTGATACGTCTTTCCAGCATCCATACTCATTGAAAAAATCTCTGGAATAACAAAGGCTACGACAACAGCAAATATTAATAAGGCTGAATTATGCCTTGCATCGTAAACATTAAAGCTTTGTCTTTTATATTTAAGGCCTCCTATAAAGAAGGATAGCCCTCCTACTAATAGTAAGTTTCCAAGTACAGAACCAGTTAAAGATGCTAACACTACTTCAATTAACCCTGCCTGAAGTGCGAAAATTGAAATGATAAGTTCAACAGCATTACCAAAAGTTGCATTCAATAAGCCACCTATCCGGGGCCCAGAAACGATTGCTAAACTTTCTGTTGCTCTCCCCATAAAACCCGCTAATGCGATAATAGTAATGCAATATACAGCAAACATAATTGTTTGAGGCCAATGAAGTGTTTTTCCGAGTACAGAAAGTGGTACACCTATAAGCGCTACTATAAGAAATATTTTATTAAACATGCTTTCCACCCTTCCATCGTATGTATTTCTCCTCAATATTATTATTATTCTTCTCCTAACTTGTCCGATTTCATCACAATTACGTTTAAAAAATCGGATTGAGGAAAACAGTATGAAAGATATTTAAATTGTCTTGTTTAGACAGAAAGAATTAAAAATTTGAAAAGAGGTTAAAAGCATGCACTTAAAAGAAAAAATCGCAACTATTATTCAAGGTCAACGAACAGGTGTATTATCTACTGTACGTAACGATAAGCCACATGGCGCCTTTATGATGTTTTTCCACGAAGATTTTGTACTATATGTTGCAACAGATCGAAATTCAAAAAAGATAACAGATATCGAAAAGAATCCAAATGTACATGTACTACTTGGGCGAGAAGGAAAGAAATTAGATGAAGCTTACATTGAAGTTGAAGGTATAGCTTCCATCGAAGAAGATCAAACGCTAAAAAATAAATTTTGGACTAATAGCTTAAAACGCTGGTTACTTGGTGCGGAAGATCCTAATTATGTACTAATTAAAATCAATCCCGACACAATTTATTACATCGATAGTGCCGGTACGACCAATCCCGAGTTTTTACGACTTTAAAGTGAAACTTTAATCAGTGTTCTCCTACTAATTATTAGTCCACATCAATCGGGCTTTTACGAGCACTCCGACTCCCATAAATAGCGGAACAAAGTGAAAACAAGCCTTTTAAGTGGGCTTGTTTTGTCGAAAAGTTCTTTTGAAAAAAACAATAAAATAGGTGGAACTTTCTAAAGATTCTGTTATATAATAGCAGTAACTTAAGTAAACTGTATTAAAACAGATGAGGGGAGAAATAAAATTGATGAAAAGAGAAGAACGAAAAAACATGATTGAGTTTATTGAAAAGAAAAAAGGGATTGAACGTGACGAATTATTATTTATGACAGACGATGAAGTAGAACATATTTATAATGTAACGTACTTTTTATATGAAGAAATCGCAGAGTAGCATAATAAACCCCCACCTTATTAAAAATATAAGGTGGGGGTTTATTTCGTTATTTATACATGAGAATGATTTTCATGTATAATAATGTAAGATTGGAGGAATTTCACTATGAGTTCATGGTTATTATTCGCACTATTATCAGCAATTGCTGCCGCCCTCGTATCTATTTTTGGAAAGATTGGCTTAGATGGAATCGATGCCAACGTTGCAACAACTATTCGCTCTATTATTATGGCATTATTTATGGTAGGAGTTATTATTATTCAAGGTAAATTTCAAAATATCGGTGATGTCCTCCTAAATAAAAAAGCACTGCTATTTATCACATTAAGTGGAATCGCTGGTGCTTCGTCATGGCTATTTTATTTTCTTGCACTAAAAACAGGAAAGGTCTCACAAGTAGCACCTATCGATAAATTAAGTGTAGTATTTTCCATTATTCTCGCGATGATTATATTGGGTGAAAAGTTAAACTTTATGACTGGTATTGGTGTAGTCTTTATTACAGCTGGTGTATTATTTATTGCTTTCAGCTAAAAAACCGCTATTATTAGCGGTTTTTTCTTTTCCTTATGTAAATCCACACAATCAATGTTACAATTGCCGAAATAAATAAAATCCATATTCCATAATGATGTAAACTATACTCAACAAAGCGCCACTTCTCTCCTAGTTTCCAACCTAGGCCAATAAAAACACTTATCCAAATTAGCGCACCACCGTAAGCATACAGACAAAAACGCCACCATGTTAAATTCGAAACCCCAGCAAAATATGCTGTTAAGTGACGTACTCCTGGTATAAAGTAGCCAATCATTAAAAGAAACGGGCCGTATTTTTCAAATAAAATATGTGTTTTTTCAATATGATGTTCTTTAATTCTAATTTTCGGACCATATTTTTTTAAAACAGGGAGTCCAAGTTTTAAACCTAATATATAACTTAACGTAATGCCAATCATCGCACCTGCCATTCCACTTAAAAAAGCAGCTGCTCCTGACATAACTCCTTTTGAAATATTATAACCAATAAAAGTCAATAAAAACTCATCTGGTATCGGTAATCCGACTATCCCACCAGCTAAAGCTATAATAATTCCAAAATACCCATAATGTGAGATTAGCTCGCCAATATGTTGTTCCATTCGGAAGACACATCCTATGCACGATCGTTATTCCATATTGTGCCCGTTCTATCTTTAAGACAAACATGGTATACATATTCAATATACATTGTTTTTATATTGAACTCTACTTCTATTCATCCCTTTAACAGAGATAAAGTGAAACTTTAATCAGTGGGGGTTTTGTCCATCCCCACTGATTATTAGCCCACACCAATCGGGCTTTTACGGACAGCCCGACTCCCACCTAACTTGCTTGCATTCGCCGAATTTTGAGGTGGGAGTCTTACTGCCCGCAAATAGCGGGATTAAAAAATAAAAATTCATAGGCTTGTTTTTTTGTTACAATAAAGGAAAGTTACTTTTCGCAACGGTTTAACTCTCAGGAAAAATGATATATCTAGCAAAAACATAGTTTGGTCTATATAATGCAACTTCTACCTATTAGAGTAACAGGTACCCTTTTACATACAACATCATTTTTCTAAATTATACAGGGGGAACGAACATGACCATTGAAAAACAATTTATCCAAAAGGTTTACTATAAAACATTTTTAACAGAAGATACTTCCATTCCGGTAACGGAAGTACTCGGTGAAGCATATATAAATGAATCAAAAAATGAATTCTCCAATATATCTAATATTCGCTTCGCACAAGGTGAAGTTTACTTTCAAAACAAAGACTTTGAAGCAGCTATATTTAAATGGGAGAAAGTAAATAATGAACTTGCTCTCTGGGCCATGAAGAATATTGCAGATGCTTACTTCGAATTAGGTTTCTTGCCAAAAGCAGAGGAAATTTATAAATCTATTCAATCAGAAGATGCGACTCTTACTATGGAAGTTTCCCTACAACTTCTTTCTCTTTACATCGATCAAAACCGCTTAGGTCTTGCTTTTAAAACAATTAGTGAAGCTGTTTCATTCCAACCAGACTATCCGAATATTACTGCAATCGCTCGATCCTTTTATGAAAAACAAGAAGATTGGAATAATGCTATTGAACTAGCGGTTCAAGAAGGAATTCGAACAAAATCATTACATTGGTTCGATACGTTAATAAATTATGTGAACAGAGGCTTTACTAATAAAATTAAACCTGAGTATTTCTATGAATCTTTAAAAGCCTTATATACAATTGATCAAGTTCAATTTAAAGAGCTTGTTATTTCACTTTGGAACAGCTATGAAAATGAATCATTACATCTACCTTGGATTCAAACAATAAATCACTTATTCTTACATATTGAAGTAGACGCTAATGACGATTGGAATGAAATTTCTGCCCGCTATCAAGAGACGTATTTTGAATTAATTACTGGGCAACATTTCATGCATGAATTACAAGGACTTGTTCCAGATTTATTAACGAATTGGTTTAGTTTAACGAAAGCGGAAGATTCTTTACTTGTCTCTGCAGCAGTATTAGCATGGAACGAGGTTTCACCTACAACTCTAGAATCATTACTCGTAAAAAGCGCAGGTGCCTTACTTTCAAATTCATCAGCTTATGCAAATGTTGATATGGCAGATGTATCAGCATTATTTGAAACGATTGCTGTATGGGCTGAGAAGAATGATGTAGATTTAGGTCATCAATTCACACTACTCGTCCGTGAGCTATACGATTTAACTGTTACACAACTTCTAGTAGCAGGAACTAGTGATTATGATAAATCAGCCTTTATCAACTCTATATTAGGAGAAAATATATTAACTGAAACTCTAACAACTTCTATTACATTTAAAGATAATAGTCAAACGGAAATAACTGAGTTTACAGAGTTAGATATACGAAATATACCAAACTTTGCTGAACTTCATAACATACTAGCTGTACCTTCTCAGTCAGAACTAGAGAAAAAATGTATTGAAATTAAATTACCGAGTAGATTTTTAAGAAAAAATAAGTTTTCATTCCTTGTCACACCTACTGTGTATGGACAACTTAACAAAAACTGCTCTCATTTCGAATACTTACAGGCAGCAGATAGTCTTATCTATGTACTAAATTCAGCTTCGCCATTACATGATGAAGAGCTTGATACATTATTATATATTCGTGAGCAAGTACCAAATTTACAAATTCAATTCGTCTTACAAACAATTGATACAAATACTAGTGAAAACATCACGAACAATATTAAAAAGAAAATACTTGTACATTTCCCAAATGCACACTTTTCCCCTTACTCTCCTTCACAAGAGAGTAGTGAGCAACTAGGCAACGTAACAGACTCTATTATCTCTAACCTTGCTCAGCGCAACATGGAAAAAGAACGTATTGAAAAATTGTTATGGTTTATCCAAAAGACGATTGCCTACCTTTTAAATGAACGTGTGGAGTTAGAAAATACATTAGTAAAATCAGTCCGTTGGAACAAACATATTTTAGTTAAACTTGATGGTTTTATTAATAATCTTACAGCCATTCAAAAAGATAAAGTTCGTTCTATTACAGAGTCTTATCTCTTAACGAAAGAAGAAATTACACAGGATATACATTCTCAAATTCCTGAATTGTTACAGAGTTGCTCAGATCTCGTTCAAGAGGATAGTGATTTCAAATTAGTCCATGAAGAACTAAATGTAGCAATGAATGAAAGAATTCAAAAACATGTACAGCAAGTGCTTCTTCCTAAGTTTACTCAATCCATTCAAGAATGGATTGAAACTGCACATAATGAATTCATTCAAGCGCAAGCTTATTTAGATGAAATGGGCGATGCCTTTAATAAACTCTATGAAGAAGAGCGTATTAAACTTCCTTGTGATTTCAAATTACTAGATGACTGGAATAGAGATGTTGTAAGAATGACAAATAGAATTACAGTGGCTAACATCAATATTTTATTACGCTTTACACCAACACAATTTTTCTTGAAAAGTGCAGGGAAATTATTCGGTAATATGCAAAAGAATCAATCTATGCTATCAAATAAATATAAACAATATATTGAAACAGAAGATTATACAGAAGTTGCTCATGCAATTTCGAAGCAATTCTTCCTTCAATTTGAAGTATTTGAAGGTGCGCTAGAACGTGATATCATGATGTTCTTTAAAGACCCTCTTAGCATATTAAAGCAAAATGTAGAAGCGTCCCAACTTGAAATACAAGAAGACGAGCAAACATTAACAAAGCTAAGAACAAATCCAGAAACTTATCATGATCCTTTAACACTGTTTAAATTGCAATTGTTGCAACGAAAGTTCATGTTAAATATTGACCGCAACAATGAAAACATTGCTTCACAAGAAGTAATAAAGTAAAACACCAACTGTTTAAACAAGAAAAACCAAGCAACTTAATTTGCTTGGTTTTTCTTATCTCTAATTTACAATTTTCACATGTTCAAATGGATAATACACTGCCGTTAGTTTTCCTAATACTTCTGTTCTGTCAATAAGGCCTAATCCATTCCTACTATCCCTGCTTACTAAACGATTATCTCCCATCACAAAAATTTTATTTTTAGGAATTGTAATCGGTCCAAAGTCTTCAGTTAAATTGATAAGTAATTTTTCTGCCTGTTTTTTATTATTATTTAAATACTCTTCATTTTTCACTTGATGATTAACATATAATTGATCATTTTTCATCTCAATTACATCTCCTGGTAATCCAATAATTCTCTTCACATAGAAGTTATCCGTCTTCACGACAATAATGTCCGATCTCTCATAACTTTCAAATCTTTTTGCAAGTTTATTAATGATTACTTTATCTCCATCTTGTAACGTCGGCCTCATGGATGCCCCTTTTACAGTTGTAGGAAAAAATACGAAAATTTTCGCAAAAAAAACTATTAAACATGTAATCGCAAATACTTCAAAGAACTCACGCAACCGGCTTTTCTTTTGCATTATCCCACCATCTCATTTTCTTTTTACATTTATTATAAATACTTCCCAGATGGTTTTTCTATAAAATTCCGAATATAGAAACAAAAAATAAAAAATATTACATATGCACAAAAAATAATATCCGTATATACATTATTTTGATATACTATATTTGTCTTTATTTATACAAATATTCATATTCATTAGGAGGATTTCTTTTTTATGAAAGTCATGTTAAAAAATGATAATACAGGTCAAATTAAACAAGCAAAAATCGGTTTTAGTTGGACTGTATTTTTCTTTGGTTTTTTCCCTGCTATATTCCGCGGAGATTGGAAATGGTTTTTAATTATCTTACTCGCTAGCATGTTTACATTCGGGTTCTCTAACCTAGTATTCTGCTTTATTTACAACAAGCTCTACATCAATGATTTATTAGCTCAAGGTTATAAAGCAGCTGATGAATATAGCCTTTCTGCTCTGCAACAAAAAAATATCGTAGCATAGAAATGAAAAAAGATACTCTCAAAATAGTCCATCAACTATTTTTGAGAGTATCTTTTTTATAATCCTACATATACAATACACATCTGCGCAGCGACATATGTAAACCAAATCCAAAGTGGTTCATACTTCAATTTGCGCCCTCCGATATCTGTAACACCGATTATAAAATCAGAAATCACAAACAATAAACCACCAAATGCTGGTACCCACCATATTCCTGTATTCTCGTAATATAAGGCGAATGCAAAACATGCCATTCCTCCAACCCACAAACCATAAATTAGAGCCCCTATTGTAAAGAGTTTGTCTTGCTTTTCATTTCTAATAAAGAAAAACCATCCTATAATTAGAAAGAGTCCGTATACAAGTAGGCCAATCCAAAAACCACTCCATGAAATACCTGTTTGCAAAAATGCTTTCACATAGAAACAATGTGCAAGAGCGAAAGTAACCATTCCTCCAATTAATCGATGGCCAATCGGAATCAATCCTGCCATAAATAAATCCCCAACAGTGGATAAAGTCATACCGAGTGCAACCCACGTACTGTACTCTACCGATGGATCTTGTAACCATATCCAAATTGCACTACCTGTTAAAGAAAAACTAAGAATTAGACGCACTGCTAAAGGTAACGGCATATTTTCTCTTGTTCTTTTTGTCTGTCCTATTGCATAAATTGCTCCTGTTAAAAAAATAATTATTTGCCCGATTAACACAATGTAAAGTACATTCATAACATTTTCTCCTCAATAAATGCTTTATTTGTATCTTTTTTCGTTATATATAGTCAGTTCTCCTTTTTCTACGTAAAAAAAGAAGAACAGTACTGTTCTTCCATTTTAATAGATTTTCTGTTCTCTATGCTACCTGTTTTTCTTGCTCAATTTTCTGTTTAGCCGGAGTACGATTTACCACAATAATTCCCGCTGCGACACATGCTAAACCAAATAGTACAAATGAATGAATGGCTTCTCCTAAAATCATACTTGATAATAATACGCCGAACACTGGTATGAAGAACATATACATCGATACTTTGCCTACTTTGTTATACTTCATAATTGTATTCCATATACAGAAACCCGCTGCCGATAAGAAAGATAAATATATAAGCATAAGTATTGCATGTAGGTTAAATGTAAATGGCATCACTCCAACTTGAAATGCACCTATACATAGTAACCCAATTGATCCAAAAATCATTTGGTATGCTGTCATATACCCAATATCTAACGTTTTACTACCTTCTTTCGCTAATATATTTCCATATGAATACATCATTGCTGCGCCAAGAAGTAATAAACTACCGATTCCAAAATGGAATGACAAACTTCCATCACTCGGTACATTCACTAAAATCACACCACAAAAACCGATAGATACTCCAATTACTTTTCTCATATTTAGAGCATCATCTTTATATAAAAAATGTGCGATTAAAATTTGAAAGAAGGATGATGTTCCTGAAATAATCGCCCCTTCAATTCCTGAGCTATAACTCATTCCAATATAAAAACATATATACTGAAGAAAAGTTTGGAACAAGCCGATTTGTACTAACTGCTTCCCTGTTCCTTTTTTGAAATGCATATCTTTTCCTAACGCTTTAAAAAAGAATAAGAGCATTACACCTGATAAGAAAAATCGATAACCAGCAAATAATATTTGCTCTCCGACTTCATGTGGCTGAATTCCAAGTTCAGCATAACTTAATTTAATAAAGGGAAATGCGCTTCCCCATAAAAATGTTGCCACTATTGCAGCAATAAATACGCCAATCGGATGGGTAAAAAATTTCTCTGTCTTCAACTTGCTGTCTTCCTTTCCGATCTTTTTATGAACAATATCCATATATACCAAAGGAGGTGCAAAAACACAAGTTTTCAGTCTATAATAGAAACAAAAACATATCATCTAATAAAAACATATGCTATACTATAGAATAATTACAATATAATAACTATTAAAATTAGATTCAACAGAAATGCTGCTATCCATTATGGATGGCAGCTTTCGTCGTTTTATAGGGGTTTCGATTTTGATTCTTTTTCTCAATAAGAATTCGGAAGGAGCGAGTATTAATGAACTCAGAAGTAAAAACATTACAAGCAACACAAGATATTTCTCATCCCTCTTTATGGGACACATTAAAGAAACATTATGAACTTATATTTGCAATCGCATCTGGTATTTTCATTTTAGCTGGTTGGTTATTCACAAAAAATGAGGCAATAAATGCAGGTATTACTTTCTATATCCTTGCTTATATAATTGGGGGATTTGCAAAAGCGAAAGAAGGTATCGAAGACACAATTGAAGAGAAAGAGCTAAATGTTGAAATGCTCATGCTCTTTGCAGCTATCGGTGCTGCAATTATTGGCTACTGGGCAGAAGGTGCGATTTTAATCTTCATCTTTGCATTAAGTGGAGCAATGGAATCTTATACACTAAGCAAAAGCCAAAAAGAAATTTCAGCCCTTCTTGACTTACAACCCGAAGAAGCATTGCGTATTTCTAATGGCATAGAAGAACGCATTCCAGTCGGACAATTACAAATTAACGATATTATCTTAATTAAGCCAGGTGAGCGTGTTCCTGCTGATGGCACAATTCATAATGGTGAAACAAATATTGATGAAGCAGCTATTACAGGGGAACCTATTCCAAATGAGAAAAAGTTTGGTGATGAAGTTTTTGCCGGCACCGTAAATTTACGTGGTGCTATTGAAGTTAAAATTACGAAGCCGAGCGATCAAACATTATTCCAAAAGATTATTCGTCTCGTTCAAAGTGCACAAAGTGAAAAATCACCATCACAACTATTTATCGAAAAGTTTGAAGGAACATATGTAAAAGGTGTATTAATCGTTGTCGCACTTATGATGTTCATTCCTCATTTCTTACTTGACTGGAGTTGGAATGAAACATTTTATCGCGCTATGATCTTGCTTGTAGTCGCTTCTCCTTGCGCACTAGTTGCTGCCATTACACCAGCGACTTTATCAGCAATTTCTAACGGAGCGAGAAACGGGATTCTCTTTAAAGGTGGTATTCATTTAGAACGTCTAGCTTCAGTTAAAGCGATTGCCTTTGATAAAACTGGAACATTAACACAGGGAAAACCTACTGTAACAGATGTATACGTTCGAGAAGGCATAGAAGAAAGTGAAGTACTTTCTATTACAGCAACGATTGAAAGTCACTCTACACATCCTTTAGCAGAAGCAATTGTTAAATATGCAAGACACGCTTATGATATTACGCTAAAAAAACCAGAAAATGTTGAAGATGTAACTGGTTTTGGACTAAAAGGAGTATTAGAAAACAAAGCTTATAAAATTGGGAAAGCTGATTTTATCGGTGAAGAAACAAAAACATTTCATAATGGCATTTCTGCCTCACTTGAAAAAGAGGGGAAAACTGTCGTTTATATTAGTGATGAAGATGGTATTCTTGGGCTTATTGCTTTAAAAGATACCCTTCGCGAAGAAACAATAGCTGCTATTCGCGATTTACAAAGTATTGGTGTAGAAGCAATCATGATTACTGGTGATAATGAAGAAACTGCAAAAGCAATTGCTGCTGAAAGTAATATAAAAGAATATTACGCATCATGTCTACCAGAAACGAAAGTTGAAACGATAAAACAATTAAAAGAAAAATACGGCACAGTCGCAATGGTTGGAGATGGTATAAACGATGCACCCGCACTCGCTACCGCTAGTATAGGTGTCGCGATGGGGGAAGGAACAGACGTAGCTTTAGAAACTGCAGATGTTGTTCTTATGAAAAACGAATTATCTCGTCTTTCTCAAGCAATTCGTCTATCAAAGCGAATGAATCGCATTGTTAAGCAAAACGTTGTCTTCTCTTTAGCTGTCATTGCAATGCTAATTTGTTCAAACTTTCTACAGTTTTTAGCTCTTCCATTCGGTGTGATTGGGCATGAAGGAAGTACCATTCTTGTAATTTTGAATGGCTTACGATTATTAAAAGGAAACAAATAACGGGTCCCTGATAAGGGACCCATTTTTTTAATGGTAGCTATTATGACCGTTCGCACTGCTGCTTGTTTTATGCTTTGGATGCGAACTGCTCTTTTTCTTAGTGTTATTTTTATTATTGTGGTTCTTTTTATTATTGCTCATGAAATATCCCCCCTGTTCCCTTTTATTATGGAACAGAAGTTTATTTTTCATTACGGGAATTATTGTCACTCGTTCTATAGTGATGAAGTAAACCGTTAATTTCTCCGCCAAGTAAAATTACCCACGCGGTCAAATAAAACCATAACATTAAAATAATGATACCACCAAGACCACCATATGTATTAGCGTAATTTGCAAATTTATCTACATAATAGGCAAATGAGTACGATACCACAATCCATCCTACAGTAGCAAATACTGCTCCTGAAATAACTTCTCTTCTTTTTAATTTCCGATCAGGTGCAAACGTATATAAGAAACTAAATAAAGCGAACAAAACAAAGAAACTCGCTACTAAACGCGTAATACTCCAAACGTAAGAAAAACTATCCGATAAACCAACTGCTTTAAACACAGCTGCCCCAATTACTTGCCCAAACACCGGGACAATCAGTGCAAACACAATCATAAAAATTATCGCTAGTGTAAACACAATCGATAAAGCTCTTGTTTTAATAAAGGAACGGGTTTCTGCTACATCATAAGCACGGTTAAAAGCATTCATAACCGCATTCACTCCATTTGAAGCAAACCATAGCATCGATAGTAAACCAAATGATAGTAAACCACCGTTTTGCTCATTTACAACTTTATCTACGTTTACTTCAATTAAGTTCATCGCATCTTCCGGTACGTACGGTTCTAATAGGTTGAGCACACTTTCTGTTTGAAGGTCAATAAATCCAAGAAGCGTAATTAAGAAAACAAGCCCAGGAAAAATCGCAAGCAAGAAGAAATAAGCGAGCTGTGCTGCTAAGCCCGCTACATCATCACGCATCGTTCGATCATATAAGTCTTTCCCAAACGAAAAAGTGCGATTTCTTTTTGCTTTTTCTAAAAATTTTCTCATATATTTTTAAACGCTTTTCTTCTCTTCTTTATCTTGCTTTAGCTCAATATATGCTTCAGTTTTTTTTCCCTCTGCATTTGAGTCCTTCATAAATAATTCACGTGCCTCTTTCATACCGCCATCTTCAGCTACCACTGGCTCTCCTTCAGCTTTAAGCTCATCTACCTTTGGAGACACAGCTTGAATTTCAATCGTTTCTGGCTTTTCTTCTCGCTCAACTTTTTTCTTACTAAAAATTTCTTTCGTTTCTTTTAACGTTTCTACAACAGAAGGCGTCAATTTTTTAATTTCTGCTACTTTCGCTTTTACTACATTGAAATCAGCAAGTTCGCGTCCTTTATCTGTAACAGTTTGCACTTTTTCTTTTATCTTCGCATTTTCACCAATTTCAATCATCTTTGTTTTTGCTTTTTCTGCTGTATTTTTTACTTTTTCGCGATTTTCTTTCTTTAACATGGATACAGCTACACCTGCAGCTACACCAATCGCAATGTTTCGAGCAATATTATTTTTCTTTGCCATATTCCTTCACCCTTTCATTTCTTATGTTAGAAAGTATTTCTTTCTAAGCTTCCTCATATTCCTTGTTCATTTCGAATGAAAGCTAATAGCTTTTCACACCCTTCTGTTACAAGGTCATACACTTCTTGGAAGTTCCCTGTAAAGTAAGGGTCAGGAACGTCTGTCCAGCCACCGCCTGGAACAAAATCGGACAGCCTACCAATATAGCCTCCAGTTTTACCTAAACTTTTTAAATCCGCTATATTCTTGTTGTCCATGGCAATAATATAATCAAACTTTGTTAAGTCTTCTTTTTCTACTTGACGTGCTTTAATTCCTTCAAAAGAGACTTCATTTTCTTTTAAAATTTTTTGTGTTCCTTTATGTGGTGGATGACCAATATGCCAATCTCCAGTTCCGGCAGAATCAATGACAATTTTCTCTTCGAGTCCCTCTTTTACGACAAGTTCTCGAAAAATTGCTTCTGCCATTGGAGAACGACAAATGTTCCCAAGACAAACAAACAATACTTGAACCATATTTTTGTTTCTTCCCTTCTTGGTGCATTTCTTAATATATACTTATAGTATAAACAACCAAT
Organism: Bacillus sp. H1a; assembly: GCF_000633475.1. NCBI lineage: Bacteria > Bacillati > Bacillota > Bacilli > Caryophanales > Bacillaceae > Bacillus > Bacillus sp. H1a. Next base: position 62,413 of record NZ_AYMH01000023.1, read on the forward strand.
TATTAATTATAAAGGAAATCCCTACTAATTTAATAGGATTGAAAAGTTTCATTAACGAAAATGATAAAAAATGTTAAGATATCCTTATGTTATTTTAAAGGGGGACACTTCGGTGGATTTATCCGTAAAATCAGAAGAAAACGTTGAATATATGGTAGAAGCTATTAAAGAAAAATTACGCATGGTTAATGCTGGAGCAATGAGAGCTGCTAGCTTTAACGAAGAAATGTACGAAGACTTACGTGACATTTATGAGCATGTTATGAAGCGCGAAACATTCAGCATTAGTGAAATGCAAGCTATTACAGAGGAATTAGGTACATTAATTAAAAAATAGCAAAGAGCCTCATAAGAGAGGCTCTTTTTAATTTCAACAAATTCATGACAACTCTTCCCTTTTCCTCATCCCATTCTAAAATACTGTACAATGAAAGTAGAACCTCACCTTAGATTATTTCTCCATACATACTACTCTAAAAAAATTGCCACACTACCATTGCTAACTGTTTTTACTGGGGGTGCTTACTTATGAGCAATTGGTACAGTAAGACGAAAGATCAAACATTAACCGATTTAGGAACAAATGAACAATACGGTTTAACCGATGAAATCGTAAGTGAACGTTTAAAGCAATATGGTCCTAATGAATTAGCTACAAAACAAAAACGTACTTTATGGCAGCGAGTTTTCGCCCAAATTAATGACGTCCTCGTATATGTCCTTATCATAGCTGCCCTTATTTCCGCCTTTGTAGGTGAATGGGCCGATGCAAGTATTATCGCGCTCGTTGTGATTTTAAACGCTGTTATCGGTGTAATCCAAGAATCTAAAGCAGAACAAGCTTTAGAAGCATTAAAAAAGATGGCCACGCCAAAAGCTATCGTAAAACGAGATGGTGAACTAAAAGAGATCCCATCTGAGCACGTCGTTCCAGGTGATATCGTTATGCTTGATGCCGGACGGTATATACCATGTGATTTACGGCTTATTGAAACTGCGAACTTAAAAGTTGAAGAATCTGCTCTAACTGGTGAATCTGTCCCTGTCGATAAAGATGCAATCTATCACCCTTCCATGCAAAGTGATGAGCAAGTACCACTAGGCGATCAAAAAAACATGGCCTTTATGTCAACACTAGTAACATACGGGCGCGGCGTCGGTGTTGCTGTCGAAACTGGAATGAAATCACAAATTGGGAAAATCGCAACTCTTTTGCATGAAGCTGAAGATGATATGACACCACTTCAAAAAAGCTTAGCGCAAGTAGGAAAATATTTAGGATTTGTCGCTGTAGCTATTTGTGTCATTATGTTTCTCATCGGTTTTTTACAAGGACGAGATACTTTAGAAATGTTTATGACTGCTATTAGTTTAGCTGTTGCAGCCATTCCAGAAGGCTTACCAGCTATCGTTTCTATCGTTCTTGCCATCGGGGTTCAACGTATGATTAAACAAAACGTTATCATTCGTAAACTACCAGCTGTTGAAGCTCTTGGTTCCGTTACAATTATTTGCTCAGATAAGACAGGAACATTAACTCAAAATAAAATGACCGTTACTCATTTTTATAGTGATCAAACATACAATCAGCTAGAAAATTTGAACGTAAATAACGATGTACACCGTCTATTATTAGAAAATATGGTTTTATGCAACGATGCCTCTTATAGTAACGAATCACAAACAGGGGATCCTACAGAAATTGCCCTTCTTGTTGCCGGAAGCTCTTTTAACATTCGAAAAGATAATTTAGAAAATAAACATGAACGTGTTAACGAACTGCCTTTCGATTCTGATCGTAAAATGATGTCAACAGTACATACATACGATGAAAGCTACTATAGCATGACTAAAGGTGCCATTGATAAACTCTTACCTCACTGTACCCATATCTTTATAAATAACAAAGTCGAGGTCCTAACAGATTCTCATAAAACACAAATATTAGAAGCTACACAAGCGATGTCACAAGAAGCTTTAAGAGTACTTTCATTCGCATTTAAACAATATGAGACGGACCATGTGGATATAGATCATCTCGAAGAAAACCTTATATTTATCGGTCTTGTCGGTATGATTGATCCTCCACGCACAGAAGTAAAAGATTCTATTACAGAATGTAAAAAAGCTGGTATTCGCACTGTCATGATTACTGGCGATCATAAAGATACCGCTTTTGCAATCGCCAAAGAACTTGGTATTGCTGAAGAAAAATCTGAAATTATGATTGGAACTGAATTAGATAACATTTCAGATACAGAACTAGCAAGTAAAATTAATCATTTAAATGTCTTTGCTAGAGTCTCTCCAGAACATAAAGTGAAGATTGTAAAAGCATTACGCGCTAAAGGAAATATCGTTTCCATGACTGGTGATGGTGTAAATGATGCTCCATCTTTAAAGCAAGCAGATGTTGGAGTAGCAATGGGAATCACAGGAACAGATGTCGCAAAAGGCGCAGCTGATGTAGTTTTAACAGATGATAACTTCTCATCTATCGTTAAAGCTGTTGAAGAAGGTAGAAATATTTACCGTAATATTAAAAAGTCTATTCTCTTCCTACTTTCTTGTAACTTTGGAGAAATTATCACTTTATTTTTAGCTATTTTACTCGGCTGGGCAACGCCACTACGCCCTATTCACATTCTGTGGGTAAATTTAATTACAGATACACTACCTGCATTATCACTCGGTGTTGATCCCGAAGATCCTGATGTAATGAAGGAAAAACCACGTCATGCAAAAGAAAGCTTATTTAGCGGTAGTGTTCCTTTTCTTATTTTCAATGGCGTTGTAATTGGACTTCTCACATTAACAGCCTTTATCGTTGGGGCAAAGCTCTATACAGGAGATACTAATTTATTTCCTCTCTTCCCAGATCAAATTGATGAAGACGCTCTATTACATGCTCAAACGATGGCATTTGTCGTCCTTAGTTTTTCTCAACTCGTTCATTCATTCAACTTACGTTCAAGAACGAAATCAATTTTTTCAATCGGGATATTTACAAATAAATATTTAGTTTTCTCACTTCTTATCGGTGTTCTTATGCAAGTTTGTATTATCTCCATCCCTCCTCTTGCAAATATATTTGGTGTACACGCATTAACGATAAAAGATTGGGGATTTGTTCTCTTATTAAGTATCATTCCGCTTGTTGTGAATGAAATCATTAAATTATTTAAGAGAAAATAAAGTGAAACTTTAATCAGCGGGGGGATTTTGTTCCTTCCTCCACTGATTAAAAGCCCGATTTCCGCCTAACTTCTTTGCTTTACAGCCGCATCTTGAGATGGGATTCTTACTGCCTTCAAATAACGAAACAAAAAAAGGCAATGAGGAATATTCCTCATTGCCTTTTCATTTATCCTTGTAATTCTTTTTTGATGTTCTCCGTTAATGCAGCCATACGCTTACGGCTTTCTTCACGTTCACGTTTATTTTGTTCTTCAATTTGTTGTGTTTCTTGCATACCTCTTGAAATAATGTTCCAAGTCTCCTCAAGTGTTTCCATCTTAATACTAGAAGAACCTGATAATCTCGCTACTTCCACACTTTGAGTCGCGATATTTTGTGCATTCTTCTTAAGTAATTCGTTTGTACGGCGATCAAGTTCAGCCATAGAGTCTGCAACAAGCTTTTGACGCTTCGCATTTACCGCTTGAATGATACCATTTTTAAAGATAGGAATCGTTGTAATAAATGCTGTATTGATCTTACCAATTAATTTATTGTTACCACGTTGAATCATACGAATTTGTGGCGCTGTTAATAGCGCAACCATACGTGCCTTTTCTAAATCATCAATACGCTGCTCTAAAATTTCAACAGAGTTTTTAAGCGATTCTAATTCAATACCTGCTAATTGATCATTATTGCGTACGCGCTCCTCATACATCGGAACTAACTCTGTATTTAAACGATCTAATAACATTTCTCCCGCTACTACATATTTCTCTAAATCTAAATAATATTTTAAGTTTTGCTCATATAAACCATCTAACGTACCAATTGATTTTTTCATTTCATCTTGATACTTCGTAATCTCCACATAAACTTTATCAATTTCGCGGCCCATCGTTTGATACTTACTAAAGATTTGTTCAATCATTTTATCCGCTTTTTTGAACATGCGTGAGAAGAAACCACTTTTCTCTTCCGCAAAGTCTTTACTATCAAATCTGTCCATAATTTTACCAAGCTGTTTTAATAATTCACCAGAGTCTTCTATTTTCGATAAAGACATTGTATGTAAAATTTGATCCGCGAAACGTGAAATTTCCATAGAAGGCTCTTTTCCAAGCTCGATTAATTCTAATTGGTCTTTAATATCTACTGCGTTATAAATACGTTGTACTTCCGCATCTTGTCTAAGTTGCAAGCGAACATCTTGTGCCGTTTGCTCATTCAATTCTGTTTTCGAATCTAATACGACTGGGTTATTCATATGACATTCTCCCTTTCCTTATAAAAACGGACGAAATAGTCCTTTTATTGTTTGTGATAAATTTTTATAGGCTGATGAACCATGAAACTCAAGATCGAAATTAACTTCTTCAAGCCAATGTGAATCAAATGCTCCTGCTTCAATATACGGTTCAATATCGTTTCTCCCCGTTGGATTAAAGTGGAATACATCTACTCCAATTTGATTTAAAAATAGTAATAAAACAGCATCCGAACGACTTAATTCTCCGCTCTTCTCATTATTAAATATAACAATTTTCGGCACTTCTTGCGAATAATCAAATTTCTCAAGCTGCTCTAAAATGTTCGGTGGTATTTGAGAGAGTTGTGCGAAAACATACAGTGCTACATCTTGTTTCGTCTCTTTCGCGATTGGTTTACATATTTCACTTTCGCACGTATGGATGATTGCCTCTGCAATACCATGTTGTAAACCTTCAGGTAAACGTTTATGTGGCCACCAATGGCTGTTCATGATTAAATCCGGATGTAACTTCCCTGCGCGATCTAATGCATCTCGATAATGATATTGGAAATTCGCTTTTTGTTCTTTCGTAAACGGAAATGTATTAATTAAGAAACTGTTATCAAATGATGTAACAGCCTTTAATCGCTGAAAATATTCTTTATCATTCTTTGAAACACCTGATATTTTTGCAAATAAAGAAGGAATATAAATATGCTTATTTTCAACAAAGAATGTTGGGCGTACAAATGCCTTTTCTTTCGTAATTAAAAAGAGTTCATCATACGTCGTTTTGAGCGTACGGGCTACAGGTGTATACGAACGGAATTGCCACGGTTTGTATAATAATGAATTATCATGATGAAGTACTTGTTCAATTTCCTTTGAAGCTTGATAAGCTACTGTCGCGACGCGTTCACGACGTCGATCAGGAAATGGCTCCAGTGAAATACGGCTCGGATGAGATACAACAAAGGTCCTTCCTTCCTCATCTACACTTTCAAATCCATCTTTTCCTTCTGGGTGATAATAAAGTACATCGCAACCAAGCATAATAAGAAAGTATAAGAAATATATACGACTCTCCGTTGCATCACCATACCAAACGATACGCGGCATTTGTTTCTTATAATTAATCGTAGAGAACCACTTCGCTACGTAATTTTCGCTTAATTTAATAATATCGATTAAGAAACGACGGAACCCTTCTGTTTTTAATGATTGATTATGCTGTTTTTCATACAATTTCAATACAGAAATAAATGTCGTATGTATATAATGCTGCAAATCAGGATTGTCTACTTGCGGTAATAGTTGTTTTCCAGACAAATGGGCTACAAGCCTATTTACTGTAAGTCCATTTGGCGCTTCTTGGTGTAATGCAAAAACTTCTTGAATATGGCGCAGTTTTTCGGGATCAATCACCTTATTTAAATTTTGTTCATGCAAAACCTCGATCCCTTTCGCCTCACTATAATCAAATAGCTCATTGAAATATTCATCTACATCATTGGGAACACCAAGAATACGACTTGCTAAATAACTAAATTTCATCTCATTCTCTGTCAGTTCATATTGTGGGCGTTTTTCTAAAAGCGTTTCAAATTGTTTTAAATCTGATTCATCTTTTAATGCACATGGTTGAAGTGTAAAACGTGAAAACACAACAGTTCACCTCCAAAAACATTTACGTTTTTTCTAAAGTCTTTCTTCTATTATAAACTATTTTTGGTTATAAAAAATGGGCGCTCGTATAACGAGCAAACCCATTTCAATTATTTATGTTCATTTTTAGTAGCTGCAACTTCTTCTCTTGCTTGTCCACCATTCTTCATGTAGTGAATTATAAACGTTACTCCAAATGCTACAACTAAAATAATAAAGAACAGTGCATGACTAATCTCAATGTCAATTAGAGACAGTAGCATTTTCGCTGCGATAATTAAGATTAAAATGTATGCTGTTGTTTCAAGCTCTGGAATACGCTCTAACAATTTTAAGAATACGCCAGCAATACCACGCATCATTAAAATACCAAGCATTCCGCCTAATAGCAGAATCCACACTTCATTCGATACACCAAATGCAGCAAGTACACTATCTACTGAGAACGCGATATCCATTAATTCAACCATCGCAACCGTTCCCCAGAAGACACCGAACATTCTAAAGAGAATACTATTTTGATTCATACCATGAGCTTCTTCTTCTTCACTTCCACCTTTTCTCTTATCAATAAAGTATTTCACTGATAACCAAGCAAGGTAAAGTGCACCAAGAAGTTTTACCCACCATAATTTAATTAAGAACATTCCGATTCCAATTGCAATAAAGCGGAATACATAAGCTCCAATAAGTCCATAGAATAATGCTTTTTTACGTTTTTCTTCCGGAAGGTGTTTTACCATTACTGCTAACACAAGTGCGTTATCAGCAGATAACAACCCTTCAAGTACAACAAGTGTACCAATTAATCCCCAAGATACTGGATCTTGCAACACTTTAATCCACATGTCCAAGTCGAAAAACTGAGCATACGTATCAAGGATTCCTTGCAAAATACTCATCTTACCTTTATCCCCTATTCTTTGCTAGATTTATAGGAAGGTCAAAAAAAGGAAACGAAGTTCGTTTCCTTTCTATGCATCCAAGCCATAGGCTCTTACAAGCGCACCTAATCCACCTTGGAATCCGCTTCCTACTGCATTAAACTTCCACTGTCCATTATGACGATATAATTCACAAAAGACAACTGCTGTTTCGATGGAGAAATCTTCTCCTAAATCAAAACGAAGAACTTCTTCATTCGTTTCTTCATTTGCTAGACGAACGAATGCGTTTCCGACTTGTCCAAAGTTTTGATTACGGCCTTCTCCATCATAAATTGTAACTGTGATTGCAATTTTGTGCACATCTGCTGGAACTTTCTTTAAATCGACAACAAGCTGTTCATCATCGCCTTCACCTTCACCTGTACGGTTATCTCCTGTATGCAGAACAGATCCACAAGGAGACTGCAAATTGTTATAGAAAATAAAATCAGTTTCCTTCGTACATTTTCCATTTGCATCTAATAAAAAGGCAGATGCATCTAAATCGAAATCAGATCCACCATCATAAGATTTAATATCCCATCCAAGACCAATTACTGCTTTTGTTAAACCAGGGCTTGTCTTACCTAAATCAATCTTCTGTCCTTTTTGTAACTGAATAACCATTTATATTCACCTCTATATTTTAATGTTTAAAAATATATCCATCGGTAAACATGTGTTTCACCGATGGATATATAAATCTACTACTCTACATCTAAACCAAAGTTATTGCATAGAGAACCTAATCCACCTTGGAATCCACTTCCGATTGCATTGAACTTCCATTCACCTGCATGGCGGTATAATTCACCTACTACTACCGCTGTTTCAATAGAGAAATCTTCTCCTAAATCGTAACGAATTAATTCTGCATTCTTTTCTTCATCTAGAATACGTACGAAAGAGTTAGAAACTTGTCCAAAGTTTTGGCTACGGCCTTCTCCATCATAAATTGTAATTGTGAAACAAATACGCTCGATTTGAGCAGGAACATTTTTTAAATCTACTTTAATAGATTCATCATCGCCTTCACCTTCACCAGTTCGATTATCTCCTAAATGCTCTACAGCACCATTCGCACCTTTTGGATTATTATAGAAGACGAAATCCTCTGCTCCTGAAACTTTACCGTTAGCACCTACTAAGAAGATACTAACATCTAAGTCGAAATCGTTTTGTCCGTCATAACGATTTGTATCCCAACCAAGTCCTACAAGAACTTTCGAAAGGCCTGGATTTGTTTTTGTTAAATCTACCTTTTGTCCTTTTTTCAATGAAATAGATGCCATATACTATTCCTCCTCGGTTTATTTTATTGGTAACGTGATACAATCTCACTTAAGTTTTTATCTTGTGTTCCTTCTCCAACTGCTGAAAACTTCCATTCGTTTCCGTTTCGATACATTTCCCCTGCAATTAAAGTCGTTTTACCAGCATAATTATCTGACAAGTTATAACGTGCTAATTCTTCACCTGTTTGCGGGTTTTGAATACGAATATATGCATTGCGAATCATCCCAAAATCTTGACGACGATTTACACAGTCATAAATATTTACAACGAATACTAAACGATTAATACGGCTCGGAACTTTATGTAATTCTACGAAAATTGTTTCGTCGTCACCAGCGCCTTCACCTGTTAAATTATCTCCTGAATGAATAATACTACCACAAGTAGAAAGTTTGTTGCCGAAGTAAACTAGATCATTTTTGTTCAAAAAACGATCCCCTTCTAACATAACAACAGATGCATCACAATCTACATTTGGTTTACTTCCAAATAAAGAAGACAGAAACCCACCTGATTGCCCAATTGGATCCCAGCCTAAGCCAACCTGCAGTTTTGCTACTCTCGGTTGTCCTTTCGTTAAATCGATCTTTTGTCCTTTTTCTAAAATAATAGGCATGAAGTTTCTTCCTTTCTACAAAGCATTTTCCGAATCGGAAAATATTGTATTCTTCTCTTATATTGTAGCATTATTTATCTAGTGAGAAAAAGGATAAATTCTCAGTTATATGAAAACATTCATATAATTTATTTATGATGATGTAAGAAGTGGTAAATAGAACCAATCATTCCTGCATGATTACGATTTTGCGCGAGTTTAATCTCGCAATTACTATAAATTTCAGGATTCAAATATTTTCGTACCTCTGCCTTTACTTCTTCTAAAAATCGATTACCTCTATCAGTAATCCCCCCACCAATAATAATTGCTTGTGGATTAAAGATATAAGCCAGATTACTAATTCCAATTGCTAAATGTTTAAAAAATATTTGAACGGCGTGTATAACTTCTTTATCCTTCTGATCATATAATTCAAAAATTGTTTCACCATTCCAATTACCGCTACCTTTATACTTCCGCACAAGATAAATTAATCCTGAAATCGAGGCAACTTCTTCAAATGGCTTCCCTTCAATCAACATATTTCCCCATTCACCAGCACTAAATGAATGACCTCTGTACAGTTTCTTATTAATAACAATTGCGCCCCCTATTCCCGTTCCAAGGGTAAGCATAATGAAATTACTTTCATCCCTTCCAACACCTTGCCACTGTTCTCCAAATGAAGCACAATTGACGTCATTTTCAATGGATATAGGAACTTTTAATACTGTTTGTAATCTATCAATAATAGGAATACCGGCATAGCGTGGAATATGATCCACGCCGCCAGTTATGATTCCTTTATGAATATCTACAATTCCAGCTGTACTAATACCAATTCCAGAAACAACATGTTCATTCATTAATTGCTCCGCCAAACTAATAAGCTTTTGAACGATTTGTTCTCCACCTAAATGAGCCTCTGTTAATATAGTTTTATGATTTAATAATATCCCGAGTTCTGAAACAATCCCATATTTAATCTGTGTACCACCAATATCAAATGCGATATATTTTTTCACACTGCCACTTCCTCTAACATTATGAATTTCATTCTTCTGCATTGAAATGATGATGCTTTCCTTTAATAAGAATTTACAAGATTTACAGACCCCGCTTTTACGTAGACACTGTTGTATTCTTTATTATCTGAAACGATTTCATAATATAATCCTTGTGGTGTGTTAATTGTTTTCTTAATAGCTACCATAATGTTCCGGGATGTCGTTCCAGTCTGACCTTCAGCTAAGTTTTTGAATACTGGGGAACCTGTTCTCAACGTTCCAAGTCGATATTTATTTAAGTCTTTACTTCCATTCATGGAATCAATTCTATGCATAAGTGAGGCAATTTGCTGACCCCAGTTTTCATCACTTGCATACATGACGTTCATTCCTTCTGCCTTATCACCTAAGTTTCCACCATTGTATGTATTTCCATCCGGTGTTAAGTAATGTTTATCTATATATGCAGCACAAAAATCAATGCCTTCTTCCCATGTTTTAAATCCAGTTGCACCATTATATGGATCTGAGTCTACTGCTCTAAAACCAAATAAATTTTTCTTATCTTGTGCAATACGGCTCGTTCCCCAGCCAGATTCTAAAATTGCATGTGACACTAAGTATCCTGCATTCATCTTATACTTCTCTGCTGCACTTACAAAATATTTTCCTAATCCAATAAGTGGACTATTTGCATTAGATTTGCTTAAGAAGTTATCAATTTCATCTCCTGTATAAGTAGATGTTGCACGGAGTGGCATATATTCAAAGTATTGATAACTATCTTGTCCGCCGATTTGCTTCTTATCGAAAGCTTCGTAACGCTCTCCTTCTTTTAAATGTTTCGGAGCATTACCAATTTGATACGTTGCATATTTACCATTTGCAGGGTTGTATACATAATGATATAACTTGCCATTTTTAGTTGCATAATACGATGTTTTCTCACCAGTCATTGCCGGATGTAATGTAACATCATTTATATTCACGTAACCTGTCATACCATCAATTTGGACATGAATACGATCACCAGCAGCTTTCACAAATTTCAAGTCGGCCCCACCTTTTACATATGTGAGCTTCTTCCCTGTCGCAATATCATAAATATTAATAACACCATTTGCACGAACGAAACCTTGCTTCATATTTACAACTTTACCGTCGCTTTTAATATACGCATCTTCTTTCAAATTTTGCATAATTTGCGTTGCTTCTACTTCATTTGGCTTTTGAACCTTTTGTGATGAAGTAACAATTTCATAAGAGGTTGAACCTTGTTTAACCTTTAAAAATTGTAATGAAACGTAACCTTCACCACCATTAAAATGGACTTTTGCCCAACCATTTTCTTTCCCTATAATTGTAACAGTCTCTCCATTCTTTAAATGACCAACAGCTGCCGCACCTGTTGATGGGCCTTTACGAACATTTAATAGGGAAGCATTTACAACAGCTCGTTCTTCTGTTACTTGCTCTGGATTCGTTGGATCAGTTGCATCTTTACCGAGTGTTACAAATTCTAGCGATACATAGCCTTCTTTTCCTAGATAATTGATTTTCGCCCAGC
>NZ_AYMH01000024.1:0-64961 GCF_000633475.1 Bacillus sp. H1a
CATATTTGGTGTATGGTCTTTTGAATATTACGCAGCATTGTTATTACTTTCCAAAGAATATCTTTTCCTTAATTTTACTATATTTTATGTGTAGACTAAACGAAAGAAAGGAATCACAATAATTTGGATAGAATCATATTACAGGGGAGTTGATATGATGAAAGGAAATCTTACGTATTATTTTATCTTATATCCACTGATCTTCTTTCTTGTTTTCATCCTATCACCTATATTGTTTAATAAAAAAGAATATACAAGTATGAAAGATATATTTGGAATGCTTACATTCTACTATGTGTTAATTAGTGGATATTACTTTATTGATATTTTAAGTGAAAGAATAAAGAAAAACAGCAAAGTTTTATTATATAAAAACTGATGGAGGGTAACAAAATGACCGAAAGCGAAATGAAATTTCGAGATACGACCATTCGTAACTTTTTTGATAAAGAGGATCGTTTAAAATCGATTCCAGGTCAAAAAAAGAAAAAGTTAGTGTTATTAGAGCATTTAGTTAGTAAATTAAATACAGAGAATCAATATACAGAGAAAGAAATGAATACATTCATTAAACAATATCATGAAGATTTTTGTACAATTAGACGAGAGTTTATCGTGCATGGGTTTATGGATCGCGAGGATAATATGTATCGTGTAAATGAGAGAGAAGTGTGGACGAAGTGGGAAGAGTTATAAATGTAATGAGGAAGGGGAATTTTCTTGCAAGCTAGTAGTCTTATGCATGAAGAGATTTCGGGAAAACCATCGATTTTTGGGATATTCACTTCGCCAACACTGCAATTCGAAAGGATGAAGAATCAAAGAAATATATTCTTTCCATTAGCTATTTTAATTGTACTTATTATAATTTCAAGTGCCTTAATGTCTTGGAATTCTTTAAATAATCCTGCACTTAGTATGTTTCATGATAAAACGGGATTTACTGTCCCAAAATACATAACTTTCTTTACTACATTTGGAATTTCAGCAGTCAGCGGAATCGTAGCTATACTTTTTGCACCTATATTCTATAAGAACATTATGATTTTCTTTGGAGTTGATATTAACTATAAAGAAACATTCCCGATAATTATTTATGCTTCATTTGTATTAAAATTAGGGATGATTTTAAACGGATTAATTGCATTTTTTTTAAGTGGATATGAGATATCTTATACAGGTTTAGGTGCAATAGCAACAGATAATATGATTCTACATACAATCGCTCAAAGAATAGATATATTTAATATTTGGTATTACGTTTTATTAGGGATAGGTTTAAAAACGATAACTAATTTAAATAAAGACAAACTGATTCTTCTTATTCTTGTACTTTTCGTTTTTACTAGCTTATTAGCGAGCATGGCTGGATTGATGCAGGAAATATCTAAACCGTAAAGATATGTGGGAAGTATAATTAGACGCTTGTATGAAAAAGGTGGCTTAGGTATGGACAAACCACCTTTTATCCCGCATTAACGGGCAGTAAGACTCCCACCTCAAAATTCGGCTGGAGCAAAGAAGTTAGGTGGGAGATCAACTGTCCGTAAAAGCCCGATTGGTGAAGGCTAATAATCAGTGGGGGATGAACAAAACCCCCCACTGATTAAAGTTTCACTTTATAATTTTTTACACTAAAACTTTTGTCTCCAATCTTTCTTTCTGACGAAGATGATGTGCAAAATGCATAGAAATAAGCTGGAACCATTCTGCCGCATTTAAGTAACCAAGCCCGGGGTGCTCTACTTTACAATCATTTGGAATAGAAGTAAGTGTTGGCTCAATGTTTTTAACAGCTGTAATTAATTCCAGAAAATGTTCTTGTACTTCCTCTTTGTTAGGTGGATTTTCGGGTGTATATCCCGGATGATCTGGTAATTTTATTTGTATGTCAGGGAAAGCGCCCATTATATATACCTTTTCACCCATATCCGTTTTTTTGTTAGTTACAGATGGCGTTTCAGTTTTACATTTCGCGATTGCATCTAACTGCATATATGTAGCCGAAAGTAAATGATTATACATTTGACCAAGAGACCACTCTTCTGTAGAAGGTTTCATTCTAAATTGTTCGAGAGAGTACTTTTCTAATTCCTCTATGTAATACGTCGCTAAATCCTCAAATTTGTTCATATTGTTAGCTCCTTTTTATGAAAATGTATTTGTTGATACTTACTATAAAGGAGGGATGCTGACAACATTATGTCAGTAGTAAAATGAAAAAATTAAAGTTTTAACATTTTTTTTGCTTCATCACGTATTTTTTCAGAAAGAATTTTTGGCTCTAGTACTTGCACTTGGCTCCCCCAGCTTAATATCCATTGAAAGACTTCATCTATATTTCTTGATTTCAAAAAGACATGAAAACTATTATCTCGATGTTCGTATGAATCTATAAAAAAGTACCGTGATTCAATAATTTTATGTGCAATATGGGGTGGGAATAATAAATGAATCGTAACAGTTCGATTGTTTTCAGGTTGATAGTCTTGTAAGGAAAAGTCTTCAGGTTTTGTAAAGAAGGCTTGCTCTTGTTGCAATTCATTCATTCGATCTAAACGAAAATTACGTATTTGTTTTCGAAGTAAACAATGAGCAACGATGTACCAAATTCCTGAAATGTTGACTAAGCCATAAGGGTGAACAGTTCGTTTTATTTTCGTAGTTTCACGCGGCTTAAGATACGAAAAAGAGATAGCTTGCTCTTTCTGAATAGATTCTTGCAATAAGAAAAGTAGGTTTTCTAGTTTTTCTCGCTCAGGTTGCTGATGTGAAAATATAGGAGAAAGGAAACGGAAAGCTCCTCTCAGCTCTTCAATTTTCTTTTGTTGATCAGTAGGGAGGACAACCTCAAGTTTTTCTTTTGCTGATTGCGCATGTACAGAAAAAGAAGAAGTGAAAGTTTTCTCAATATAATCACCGCCTAATAAAAGAGTAACGGCTTCTTCGGGCGTAAGCTGAATGGGTGGTAAGAAATAACCATCCATTAAGGAATAGCCGTGACCAGGCATTGAAAAAATGGGAACGCCGGATTCACTGAGTGCGTCCATATCTCGATAAATTGTTCTTTTACTTGTCTCAAATTTTTCGGCTAAACTATGTGCTGTAACAGTTTGTTTTCTTTGTAGTTCAATTAATATAGCTAATAAACGATCCATCCGATTCATGAAATATCATCCTTTATTTTATAAATATTCGTACTGTGAAATTCTAAAAGTAGTATATATCTTTCTGCAATTAACAGACTTTTTCCTATGTATAATATTAATATAGTAAAATCATAAGAACCTATATTGCAGTTTCCAATAATATACTATATAATCAGGATAAGAAAACGTTTTCATGCAAAGGGGGAGAATTTCGTGTCGACTATCGAGGACGTGGCGAAATTAGCGGGGTTATCAAGGACAACGGTTTCTAGGGTGATCAATAATCATCCATATGTTTCAGATGAGAAGAAAAAAAGGGTTCAATTAGCGATGAAGCATTTAGGCTTCGTTCCTAATTCTGCGGCGAGAAGGCTTCGTAAACAAAAAACGGAAACAATTGCGGTGCTAGTTCCAAGGATTACAAATCCTTTCTTCAGTAGATTTATTGAAGCAATCGAGATTGCTGCTTCTGAACATAAATATAAACTGATTATTTGTCAAACAAGATATTTACCGGAAAAAGAGATGGAGTATTTACAATTATTATCTACGAAACAAGTAGATGGGATTATTCTATGTTCACTAGAAAATCCGTGGGAGGATGTAGAACCATACTTACAACACGGTCCAATCGTGTTATGTAATGAATATATTGAGGAAGCAAATGTTCCAACAGTGAAATTTGATCATGCGCAAGGAGCATACATAGCTGCTAAGCACGTGTTAGAACAAGGATATCGTAATCTTATTTTTTGCCGTGGTAACGAAACGAAAGTAGTGAGTCAACAGCGAAAAATGGGCTTTTTACGCGCTATTACTGAAAAGAGTAGAGAAGTGGAAGCGATTGATTTTCTTGAAAACGCTTTCTCTTGGGACGATGGAAAAAGAATATTCCATGAAGTATTAAAGGACAAAAAAAATCCTACCGCGATATTGGCAGGAGGCGACGAGGTTGCAGCTGGAATTATCTCAGAGGCGAAACGCCATAACTGGAGCATTCCAGAGGATCTCGCTGTTATCGGTTTTGATAATCAAATTTTAGCGCAGATTACAGAGCCAGGTATTACGACAATTGAACAGCCAATTGATGAAATGGCCCGAAAAGTTGTCGACTTAATGATGGATAAAATCCATACGAAAAATTATCGAAAAAAAGAATTGTATGAGTTTGAACTGGAGCTCTTGGTGAAAGGTTCAACGATGAAGGAAAAGATGTTATTAGCCTAGTAGACTATGTCTGCTAGGTTTTTTATGTTCATAAACTACTATTCTTCGTGAACGCAATCGTCACATTTGTTATGGTATGCTTCGTGTTGCTCATCAATTTCCTTCCCGCAATGAGCACAAGTTTTCGTTGGTAAATTTCTGAAAAACTCCATTGGTTGATCGATCATGTCAATCCCTCCATTTCCATTTCTTACTATCATTGTATTAGTACAAAAAATAAAAGTCAATAACTGTTTTATAACAAAATTGAAAATTAATGAAAAAGTTTAGGAAATGGATTATAGTTAACAATGTAGGATGTAAGTAAAAAACTTTCTCAAGTACGGAGAAAAACTGCATTGCTACTCGGTTTTAGAAAGGATGGATACATATGAAAATGACTGTTGTCGGCTTTTGGGGCGGCTTCCCAGAAGCGGGAGAAGCAACGTCGGGGTATTTGTTTGAACACGATGGTTTTCGTTTACTCGTTGACTGTGGTAGTGGTGTACTAGCACAGCTTCAAAAATATATAACACCATCTGATATAGATGCAGTTGTACTGTCGCACTATCATCACGATCATGTTGCAGACATTGGGGTGTTGCAATATGCGAGATTAATTACGAGTGCAACGAAAGGACAATTACCGGAATTACCAATTTACGGTCATCTGTTTGATGAGAATGGATTTAATTCTTTAACGCATGCACCGCATACGAAAGGAATCGCATACAATCCAGAAGAAACACTTCAAATTGGACCATTCTCCATTTCATTCTTAAAAACTGTTCATCCTGTTACATGTTTTGCGATGCGTATTACGGCTGGCGATGATGTCGTTGTATACAGCGCTGATTCAAGTTATATTCCTGAATTTATTCCGTTCACAAAAGATGCTGATCTTTTCATTTGTGAGTGTAATATGTATGCGCATCAAGAAGCTGCGAAAGCAGGGCATATGAATAGTACAGAAGTAGGAAGTATTGCAAAAGATGCGAATGTAAAAGAACTTTTATTAACGCACTTGCCGCATACTGGCAATCCATCTGATTTAGTAACAGAAGCAAAACAAATTTTCAGTGGCCACATTACGCTTGCACATAGTGGTTACGTTTGGAATTCATGAGGTGATACGATGTTATTTATTGATAATAAAGGGATTACAGATCCTACTATAAATTTAGCTATTGAAGAATATTGTGTGAAGAATTTAGATATTAACGAAACATATTTACTGTTCTATATTAACGAACCTTCCATTATCATTGGTAAAAATCAAAATACAGTGGAAGAAATTAATGCTGATTACGTAAAAGAAAAAGGCATTCACGTCGTTCGTCGTCTATCAGGCGGAGGTGCAGTATATCACGATTTAGGAAACTTAAACTTCAGCTTTATTACGAAAGATGATGGAGATAGTTTCAGCAACTTCAAGAAATTCACAGAACCTGTAACGAAGGCGCTTGGTAAATTAGGTGTAAATGCAGAGCTAAGTGGTCGTAACGACATTCTAGCTGAAGGCAGAAAAATTTCAGGTAACGCGCAGTTCTCAACGAAAGGTCGTATGTTTAGTCACGGTACGTTACTATTTGACTCTGAAATCGATCACGTCGTATCAGCACTCAAAGTGAAGATGGATAAGATTCAATCAAAAGGAATTAAATCAATCCGTAGCCGCGTTGCGAATATTACAGAGTTCTTAAACGAAAAAATGACGACAGAAGAGTTTAGACAACTTCTATTAGAGACAATTTTCGAAGGTGAAACAGAAATTCCAACGTACGAATTAACAGAAGCTGATTGGAAAGAAATTCATAAAATTTCTGAAGAGCGTTATCGCAATTGGGATTGGAACTACGGAAAATCTCCGAAGTTCAACTTGCAACATTCACACCGTTTCCCAGTTGGACAAGTTGACGTTCGTCTTGAAGTAAAAAAAGGAACAGTAACAGAATGTAAAATTTACGGCGATTTCTTTGGCTCACTAGATGTTCATGATATTGAAGAACGTTTAACAGGCATACAATTTGATAAAGATGCATTCGCTGTAGCTTTAGAAGGTGTAGATATCGCACGCTATTTCGGTAATATAACAACAGAAGATTTTTTACATTTATTCTTCTAAAAGTGAAGGGGCTGTCATAAAAGACAGCCTCTTTCTTTTTGTATAGATCGTCGTCTTTTGTCGGTAAATCGATATATTTAAGAAATCGCTAATAAAAATTGAGTTACGGTCGATATATCTGAAAAAGCGAGTGCATATTATCCTAAAATGATTTCAGCAATAGCTTAACTATATGCTTACATCCTTTTCTTGTATAGATAATTCCCTTATCCTTCCAAAGTGTTCTGGGAAAAGTAGCCATTGTATATTCAGTTAATGGAATATCACTTGCTACTTTAATTTTCTTTTAATATAATTAATTTAGAATTTTTAAATATTCTAAATTTTATAAAGGTGGGATTTATGTGAATCTCGTTCAATCTTTGGCTGAAACGGCAAAAAAGAAGGGGGATAAACCGGCTTATATATTTATGGATCAGTCGGTCTCGTATGACCAATTAAACAAAGTGGTCACAAGGTTTTCTAGCAATTTAGCTAAAATGGGCATTGGAAAAGGGGACAATGTCGCATTAGCTGTTGGCAATTCGCCACATTTTTTAGTAGGCTTATACGGAACGATGAAAGCTGGCGCAACTGTCATTCCGATTAATCCAATTTATACAGCAGATGAAATGCATTATATTTTACAAAATGGAGATGTAAAAACAATCATCGTACTCGACGTCCTTCTACCTGTTATACAATCTCTTACAACAAGACTTCCTTCACTTGAGAATATCATCATATGCGAAACCTCATCAGATTTTACTCATACAGAAACGGAAAAAATGAAAACGTTTACTAGTTTTGTGGGGGCTGGAGATTTACAATACGAAGGTCCTGAACTAGATGAAGAAGATGTAGCCGTTATTTTATACACTTCAGGTACAACTGGAAAGCCAAAAGGTGCTATGCTAACGCATAAAAATTTATATAGTAACGCTAACGATGTTGCGTCATATTTACAATATACTGCGGATGATCGCATCGTTGCGGCACTGCCGATGTTCCATGTGTTCTGTTTAACTGTTGCGGTAAATGCGCCAATTGTGAATGGTGCGACCATTTTAATGTTACCAAAGTTTAGTCCGAAAGAAGTATTTCGCATTTGTCGTACGTATGGGCCGACGATTTTTGCGGGTGTACCGACAATGTATAATTACTTGTTTTTATTTGAAGAAGCAAGTGCAGAAGATGTGAAGACGCTTCGTCTTTGTATTTCAGGTGGTGCATCTATGCCTGTTGCGCTTCTGAAAAACTTTGAAAAACGTTTTAACGTTATCGTTTCAGAAGGATACGGTTTATCAGAAGCATCACCTGTTACTTGTTTTAACCCGTTAGATCGTCCTCGTAAACCAGGATCAATTGGTACAAATATTTGGCATGTAGAAAATAAAATTGTGAATGAACTTGGTGAAGAAGTACCTGTCGGTGAAGTTGGTGAGTTAATTGTTCGCGGGCCTAACGTTATGAAGGGATATTATAATGCACCAGAAGATACAGCGGCGACACTTAGAGACGGCTGGCTTTATACAGGGGACTTAGCGAAAATGGATGAAGAAGGTTACTTCTATATCGTTGATCGTAAAAAAGATATCGTCCTCGTTGGCGGTTATAACGTATATCCTCGTGAGGTAGAGGAAGTGTTATATGGCCATGATTCAGTAGCTGAAGTTGTCGTAATCGGCGTTCCTGACGAAAACTTAGGAGAAGCGGTACGAGCTTACGTCGTTCTGAAGCAAACGAACGTAACAGAAGAGGAACTTATGCATTACTGTACGTTACATTTAGCGAAATATAAAGTACCAAAGAGCATCGAGTTTTTAACAGAGCTGCCGAAGAATACAACTGGTAAGTTGTTAAGAAGAGCTTTGAGAGAGAAAGCATTGCAAGTATAAAAATAAAGATATCCATCTCTATGACTGTATGTTATAGAGATGGATATCTTTTTGTTTTTTAGAATTGGCTAAGCTATAAGTCCGTATAAAAGAGTTTGCTGATTTAAAAGATCATTGGGGCACGAAGTATGCGAATATTTTAATCCAAGAAAATGTTTCAGTTGGAACAGATAATGGATGGGCTCCAGATAAATCGGTAAGCCGTGCAGAAGCAGCTCAATTTATTGCGAAGACAGATAAGTTAAAGAAATAAATCGAAACTAAAATCAGTGGGACTCCATTCCCGCTGATTTTTAGCGTGTATGGCGTTTCTTATATAATAAATTTAAATTCCAAGTTGACACATGCGAATTACAGAATTAAAATGGAAAGAAATCAAATAGAATACAATAGAAGCTAATCAGAGAAACTGAAGGCGCACAACGTTCACTTTTGTGAATGAATTGTGTGCCTTTTTCTATTGTACAAACTAAGGGGGCTTTATATATGAAACAGTGGAGCAAGACAGCATTAATGAAAAGTACAGGTGTTTTATTATCAGCATTTGTCCTTTTGTCGGGGTGTGGATCGGCAACATCCACTAACAATTCTGAAGGAAGTGCAGATAAGAAGACAGTTGAACTTTTAAATGTTTCATATGATCCAACGCGTGAGTTATATCAAGATTTCAATAAAGACTTTGCGAAGTATTGGAAAGAGAAACATGGGCAAACAGTGAATGTAAAACAATCACACGGCGGATCTGGAAGCCAGGCACGTTCTGTTATTGACGGGTTAGAAGCAGATGTTGTAACGCTAGCACTCGCTTATGATATTGACGCAATTAGTAAGAAAAAACAGTTAGCAGAAGATTGGCAGAAGCGACTTGCAGATAATTCAACTCCTTACACATCGACAATTGTATTTCTCGTTCGAAAAGGAAATCCAAAAGGGATTAAAGATTGGGATGATTTAACGAAAAAAGGTGTGTCTGTCATTACACCGAATCCAAAAACATCTGGAGGAGCACGTTGGAACTATTTAGGGGCGTGGGGATACGCACTGAAGAAGTATAACAATAGTGAAGATAAAGCGAAAGAGTTTGTCGGTCAAATTTATAAAAACGTAGAAGTACTAGATTCAGGGGCACGCGGGGCAACGACAACTTTCGTTGAAAAAGGAATTGGTGATGTGTTAATTGCTTGGGAGAATGAAGCATTATTATCACAAAAAGAACTTGGAAAAGATAAATTCGAAATTGTAACGCCGTCGATTAGTATACTTGCGGAGCCGCCAGTAGCAGTTGTAGATAAAGTAGTTGATAAAAAAGGAACGAAAAAAGTAGCAGAAGGGTATCTTGAATATTTGTATTCAGAAAAAGGGCAAGAAATTGCAGCGAAAAACTTTTATCGCCCTCGTAATGAAAAAGTAGCGGAAAAGTACGCATCACAATTTCCAAAAGTTCAATTATTTACAGTAGATGAACTGTTTGGTGGCTGGAGAAAAGCGCAAGAAAAGCATTTTAATGATGGAGGCGTATTCGATCAAATTTATAAAAAATAAGGGGGGATGAGGTGAAGGATTGTGAGGAAGAAGAAGCGTGTTTTACCGGGGTTTGGATTATCTCTTGGATTTACAATGTTATATATGAGTTTATTCGTACTTATACCACTTTCTATCGTATTTATTCAAACTTCACAGCTAGGTTGGAAGAAGTTCGCACAAGTTGTAACGAGCGAGCGCGTGTTGCATTCCTATCAAGTGAGTTTAACGACTTCACTTGTAGCAGCGGTTGTAAATGCTATTTTCGGTTTATTAATTGCATGGGTACTCGTTCGCTACACATTTCCAGGGAAACGATTGTTAGATGGATTAATTGATTTACCATTCGCTCTTCCGACTGCTGTAGCTGGTATTACACTGACGACGCTTTATGCGGAAAATGGTTGGATCGGAAAAATATTTAGTGTGTTTCATATAAAAGTAGCTTTTACGCCGCTCGGAATTATTGTTGCACTTACGTTTATCGGCTTACCATTTGTCGTCCGAATGGTGCAACCAGTGCTGCAAAGTATTGATAAAGAAGTAGAAGAAGCAGCTTCTAGTTTAGGGGCGTCACGCCTTCAAATATTTGTGAAAATCATTTTACCAGAAATATTTCCGGCTCTGCTTGCTGGCTTTTCTCTCGCTTTTGCACGGGCGTTAGGGGAATATGGATCCGTCGTTTTCATCGCAGGTAATATGCCGATGAAGACAGAAATTGCACCGCTGATGATTATGACGAAACTAGAACAATATGATTATGCAGGGGCAACAGCAGTAGCAGCTGTGATGCTTATCATTTCTCTTCTTTTCCTTCTCCTTATTAATATGATTCAAACTTGGAGTAGAAGGCATGAACTGAGAAATGAATAGGAGGGGAGAAAATGGAACCAACATTATTAGAAAAGAAAATAGTAAAAAGCGTGTCAGTTAAAAAAGAATCTAAATTTGTACCAATTCTATTAATTACGATAACAATTTTATTTTTATCTCTCTTTCTACTACTGCCGCTCGTGACAATTTTTATGAAAGCTTTTGAACGGGGAATTGATGTATACATTGCTGCCGTAACAGATCAAGAAGCATTTTCGGCGATTCGATTAACGCTTCTCGTTGCGTTAATCGTTGTACCGCTTAACACGATATTTGGAATAGCAGCAGCATGGCTTATTACGAAGTTTCAGTTTAAAGGAAAGCAGTTATTATTATCACTTATTGAACTGCCGTTTGCAGTGTCACCAGTTATCGCAGGATTAGTGTTCGTTTTGCTTTTCACACCGAGAGCCGCTTTTGGCGGATGGCTATTGGAACATGGTGTGAAACTTATTTTCTCTGTCCCAGGCATTATCATTGCAACGATATTCGTAACGTTCCCGTTCGTTGCACGTGAATTAATCCCGGTTATGCAAGCACAAGGGAAAAGTGAAGAAGAGGCAGCTCTGTCGCTTGGTGCAAGCGGATGGAAAATGTTTTGGCGTGTTACGCTTCCGAATATAAAATGGGGTCTTTTGTACGGCATGATTTTATGTAATGCCCGCGCCATTGGTGAGTTCGGAGCTGTATCCGTTGTGTCTGGTCACGTACGCGGTGTTACAAATACGATGCCGCTTCATATTGAAATTTTATACAATGAATATCAATTTTCAGCTGCATTCGCTGTGGCAACTTTAATGTCATTCATCGCAGTTCTTACGCTCGTTATAAAAAACTGGATCGAATGGCGAATGGAAAAACGACAATAAGGGGGGATTGCGATGAGTATTCAAATTCACGGCGTATCAAAACAATATGGTACATTTCAAGCGTTAAAAGACATTCGTTTAGATATTCCAAAAGGAGAACTTGTTGCCTTATTAGGCCCGTCAGGTTCTGGAAAAACGACGTTATTACGAATTATTGCAGGGCTAGAAGAAGCGGATGGAGGTTCTATTTCATTTGATGGGGAAGATTTAACAGACATTCACGTGAAAAACCGGCAAGTCGGTTTTGTCTTCCAGCACTATGCGCTTTTTAAACATATGAATGTGTTTGAAAATGTCGCTTTCGGTTTAAAAGTAAGGAAGAAAAGTGTAAGGCCTTCAGCAGAAGCAATAGAAGAAAAGGTAACAGAATTATTAAAGCTTGTAAAAATGGATGGCTTTGCAAAACGTTACCCGGCGCAATTATCTGGCGGACAACGCCAACGTATTGCATTAGCCCGGGCACTTGCAGTAGAACCGAAAATTTTATTGCTAGATGAACCGTTTGGTGCACTTGATGCGAAAGTACGGAAAGAATTACGAAGATGGCTCCGGAAATTACATGACGAATTTCAAATTACGAGCGTATTCGTAACGCATGATCAGGAGGAAGCGTTAGACGTTGCGGACCGCATCGTTGTGATGAATGAAGGACGAATTGAACAAATGGGAACGCCAGAAGAAGTGTATGAAAATCCAGCAAGCCCGTTTGTATATGACTTTTTAGGAAACGTAAACTTATTTCATGGCCGTGTTCATAAAGGGAAACTAGATTTAGGCTCTGTAGAACTAGAAGCACCAGAGCATACACACGTTTCTAACGTAGACGGAGTAGCGTATGTAAGGCCACATCATTTATCGATTTCTCGTACGGAGCAAAGTGTAGAGGCAATCCCGGCGAAAGTAACATATTCTCATGTAGTTGGCCCTGTCGTATATATAGAATTAAAACGAGAGGGAACAGAGGAATATTTAGAAGCAGAAATTAGTAAAGAACGGTTTAGACAACTGAACATTCAAACGGGTGAGTCTGTATACGTACATCCGAAAGAAGTAAAGGTGTTTATTCCGGAGGATTTTGTGATTTAAATAAAAGCCAAACCGTCATAGAGTGGCGGTTCGGCTTTCCTTATTACGGTTATAACAAAAATATATATTCCGCCTCATCAACTCCCCAACCTGCGTCGCAACATATTCAACATCACTATCAATTTCTTCTAACACGTAAGATTCTAAAATCCCCATTACAGTGGCCCCTAAAAATTTAAAAACAATGTGTTTATCAATAATCTGTAAAAGTAATTGTGTTTTGAATTGCACCTCTAATTGTTAGGTTTGCATCTAGCAATTAGGGGTTTTTATTGTGGAGATTGATGTGCTTAATATTTACGTTAAACGTGCATAACAAGATATAATAGAAGAAATCAATAAGGAGGCTGGCTGTGAAAAATCTTCGTTATTTCAATATATTTACTATATTAATTGTTTACACACTACTTATGTTTTACATCGGCTGGAACGGATGGGTTTGGCTTAGTACAGTATTCGGCTGGGAGTCTTGGGGATATTACGCTTTCTTAGTTGGCTTTATCTCATATGCGTATATTCTCGTGCAAGTGTTTAAGTTTCTTCCATTTCTACGAACGATTGGTTCGATATGGTTTGCGGTTATACAATATGCGCTTATGTTATTGCCGTTAGCCGATATTGCCGTCTTATTATTACAGTTTTCAGTGGAGAAAGAAACAGCAATTATTTGGACAGGAATGGTCGTTTTACTCGTGTTCGTCTTGATCTTCGCATATGGGGTATTTAATGCATATAGCCCGGTTGTAAGAAAGTATGATGTACACATACCGAAAAAAGTAGAGGGTCGTAAAAGTTTACGCATTGCGATGGCTTCTGATATGCATTTCGGTAAACTATCTGGTGTTTCTCATTTAAAGAGACTAGTCCACCATGTAAATGAAATGAAGCCAGATATTATTTTACTGCCTGGTGATATTATTGATGATCATCCAGGTGTGTTCATTCAAAAAAACATGGGACACATTATGAAACAAATGAAAGCTCCATTAGGCGTATATGGTGTGTTAGGAAACCATGAATATTACGGTAGAGCGATTCCGGAATTTTTGCAAGAAATGGATAAGATTGATATTCGTATTCTTTTAGATGAAGTCATTACAATTGAAGATAATTTTTATCTCGTTGGAAGAAGAGATAAAACAGAGCGAGATCGTCAAAGCTTTGAAAGTTTAATGAGTACTGTGGACTTATCGCTTCCTGTTATTGCGATGGATCACCAGCCATTTGAATTAAAGCAGGCAGCGGATGCCGGCGTTGATATACTATTATCCGGTCACACGCACCGCGGACAAATGGCGCCGAATCATATTGTAACGAGAAGAATGTACGAACTAGACTGGGGATACGCACAAAAAGGTGCATTCCACGCCATTGTTTCTTCTGGATTCGGATTTTGGGGACCACCGCTCAGACTTGGAAGTAGATCTGAGATTGTGCAGGTGGAAGTTACGTTTGAATAAGTGTATTTAATAGAGGGCTAATGGCTCTCTATTTTTTTAAAACAGAACGTTCGTATTTGGATTGCAAAATAGTATATTTACTCTCCCTGGAAAAAGAGATACTATAAGAAGACTCTGCTTGAAAAAGGGGGATTATAAGTGGTCATATCAGATGTACTATACGGTGAGTTTAAAGTAGATCAAGTGTTAGAAGAATTAATTTTAAGTAAACCTGTACAAAGGCTGAAAGGGATTCATCAGGCCGGAGCAAGTTACTTAATGAACGAGAAATGGAATGTAACGCGTTTTGATCATTCAGTTGGTGTTATGCTGTTAATTAAAAAACTTGGTGGTTCAGTAGAAGAACAGATTGCCGGTTTACTGCATGATGTATCGCATACTGCTTTTTCTCATGTGATTGATTACGTTTTTGATAACGAAAATGAAAGTTATCATGAAGAGATATTTAGCTCTGTCGTTAAAAACTCAGAAATTCCGGCGATTCTTTCAAAACATGGCTATCGCTATGAAGATATTTTATTAGATGATTCAAAGTGGACTTTACTGGAAAGATCAGCACCAGATTTATGTGCGGACCGAGTGGATTACACATTGAGAGATATGTATACATATGGATATATTTCGTTAGAAGAAGCTCAAGATTTTTTAAAGGATTTAATCGCAGTAAATGGGAAAATGGTTCTTCGAAACATTGAAATCGCAGAATGGTTTACGAAGACGTATTACAAAGAAGTAATCGATTTCTTTATGAAGCCAATTAATATTTATGGAAATGATATGTTAGCTAAAACTTTAAAGTTGGCTCTTAATAAAAAGGTCATTCATGCAGATGACTTTCTTCTTGAAGATGAGGAACTAATTTTGAAATTGAAGCTATGTAAAGATCAAGAAGTAGATGCTTTATTAAGAAAAGTCCATCCGAGTGTAGAAGTAAAAGAAGATAGAAATGATTATGATCTATATCAGAAAAATAAAGTGCGTCTTATTGACCCTCCGTTACTTCGTGAAGGGAAAATCGTTCAGGCGTCTGTCGTATCAGAAAACATAAGGCAGATGAGCGATATCGCTTATGAAAAAGCGGTAAGAGGGATGTATGTGAAAGTGATTTCGAATTAAAAAAGAAGTAGCGCACTGTTTTTTATGCGCTACTTCTTTTATTAATTGTCAAACCAATTCCAAATTTCAATATCTCCAAGAGTCGCATAACGTACGTGCGGTGAATTTTGTAATTTTAATAACTCTTTCGACGGTCCAGTAATGACAATTCCGTATACTTTTACGCCGTTATCTTTTACATATTTATAACGTTTATCTAAGTTCAGTTCGTTTTCTTGAAGCGAAGCAACTTTGCTTACCGTTTTTTTATGTGTAGAAAGAATGCGCATCATTTCGATTACTTTATCTTCTTGCGTTTTCTGCTGGTCTGTTTCACTATCAAGGAATCTTATATGTTCTGGAAATCCGATAGATTCCCCGCTGTGTAGGATGAAATTTTCTACATCTTTTTTCTCTTCTCCTGTTTCTAAAGCGTACCATACAGGAGTTGGAGGGAGTTCTTGTGCTTCAAATACGCTATATAAAAGTGGTTCTAATTCTTTTAAAGTGTAAGCTTTGTCAAAAGATATTGCTATTTCTGCAACGGTTCCATCATGTACTTTTGTAAGTGTATCCCATACTTTTTTTGAAGATTCCTTTAAATAATCGCCTTGCTCTGTTTTGGGATGAACAAAGAATAGTTTTGGTTGATAGAATGGATTCATCCAAGCTTGGTTCGTGACATCTACAGATGATAAGAAGCTTTTTGTTTCTACTGTACCGAGTGGCATTTCTTTTTTACCGACGGTTTTTACTAAATCAAAGTGGCTATTTGTGCGAAAGAAAGCTTCTACACTTGTTCCGCCCCCCATAACACGGCTATTTGGAATGGTCGCTTCAAGTGCAAGAGAAGGAACCTCTCTAATTTCTTCTAGCCTTTTGTCATTATCAGCTTGAAAATAAAAGGCGGATAATACCCCGCCGATCATATATATAACGATACAAATTGCTAGTATAAAACCAAACGTTTGCAAACGATGTTTCCACTTAATTTTCCAAAAAGGAACTTTAAGATCTTTTGGCGGTAACTTTTTCTTAACTGGCTCTGTTTTTGCTAACAACTCACTCAAATGAGCTTCACATTCTTCACATGTCTCAATATGACTTTCTAACTTTTCTTGTTCATCATGTGTGAGCGTTCCTTTTTCATATTTCTCCCACAGTTTTTTAAACTCTGCACAACCCATCAGTATCACTCCTTTATACTTCTTGTTTCTTTTCGTCCTCGGTGTAATTCAATTTTCACCTTTGCTAACGAGAGACCGATCATGTCTGCTATTTCCTTATAGGAGAATCCGTAGTAATCTCGTAGTAGTAACACATTTCGTCTTTCGAGCGGAAGAGAGGATAAACTTTGTAACCAACTAGTAATCTCATGTTTTACGAAATATGCATGCTCTGTACTTGGCACGTTTGGTAAATGGAATTCTTCAACTGTAGTTGTTTTATATTTCTTTTCTTTTCGGTACCAATCGATAAAGGCGTTATAGGCGATTGTAAACAACCACGGCCTAATTTCTTCTCCTTTATAATAGTCAATGTGGACGAGCATTCGGTAAAATGTTTCCTGCATGAGATCTTCTGCATAGTAGAAATCTCCGGTTAGGGAGAGAAGATAGTGAAATAAATCATGCATATGCTCTGAGTAAATTTCTTCTAATGTTTGACTTTGTTTCACTACATTTCCCTCCCTTCATAAATAACAACGAAATACATATAAAAAAGTTACAACTTTTTATGGAATTATAGTAAAAAACGTCAAGAATTGGATAGAGTTCTCTTTTATCATAATACATATAAGGCGGGTGAATAGAGATGGAAAGCTATGAAACACAAATTCAAAGGTCAATTGATTATATTGAAGAAGATGTAATGGAAAAACAAACGCTGCGTAATTTAGCTCGTATTGCAGGTTTTTCTGAATCGCATTTTCATCGAGTATTCCAGGCGTTAGTAGGTGATACAGTAATGGAGTATGTTCGGAAGAGGAGGTTAGCCCGGGCAGCTTATCAACTTTCTCATACGGATGAAAAAGTTATTGATATCGCATTTGAACATGGCTTCCAATCTCATGAAACGTTCACGAGAGCCTTTAAAAAATTATTTCAAATGACACCAAGTGAGTATCGAAAACAAGAAATTGAAACACCGATGTATTATAGAGTCAATGTAAAACAACGAAAATTAAATCCATATTTAGGGGGCATACAAATGGAATATCGTATTGTAAATAAACCGGAATTTTTAGTTGCTGGATATGAATTGAAGACAACGAGTAAAGAAGGGAAAAATCATCAAGATATCCCGGTCTTTTGGCAGGAATATTTACAAAAGGATCTTGGAACGACGATTCCGAATCGTAAAGATACGAGCCAATGGGTAGAGCTTGGACTATGTACAGATTTTAATTTAGAAACAGGGGACTTCACATATATTATCGGAATGGAAGTTACAGATTTTGAGAATGTACCGAGTACAATTGCACAGCGTACGTTCCCGGCCGCAACATATGCAGTATTTACAACACCGAAAGTTCCTCATGAAGAAATGGTATCTTCTATCCATCAAACGTGGAATGCAGTATTCTCAGAATGGTTCCCGCATTCAGGATATGAACATTGCGGAGTTACAGAGTTTGAACTATACGATGAGCGTTGCCATGAAGATAAGAGTGAGTTCGCTCAAGTGGAGCTTTGGATCCCGGTGAAGAAGAAATAATAGGAGAAAAGCGAATCATTGAGAGATGGTTCGCTTTTTTATAAGGGGAGAATGGGAATGGGACATAGTGAAAATTAGATTAGAACTTTGTCAAAAACTTGAATGTATGAAAAGGAAATTAGAAATTCCATACCCATCAGAAGATATAGAAAGAATTGAAGAGGAATATAAGACAGAGTCTTTTGCGGATGATTTTTATAATTATACGTCATTAATAGATGGAAGTTTGAGTTATGTTCTTGCTTCTAAAAAGATTCCGAAGTTTCAAAGAGAGTTGTTGTATGAAAGCTTTTTACAAACTTATCCGGAATATTTGTTTTTGGGTAACACGGAACAATATGCGGAGCTGACTCGTCAACTTAATATATATGAACAGGCGCGGAAGCTGTTAATTGTAGTTATAGGAGAAATATAAAAAGGCACTATATAGCGCCTTTCCTACGAATGAAACGGAAACACAAGAATAATCGCCGTTCCTTTCCCAAGTTCACTATCAATGGAAATCGTTCCGTTATGGGCATGAACGAGTTGCTTTGTAATGGCTAGGCCAAGCCCGGTTCCTATGTTGCTTTCTTCTGTATTTGTTCCTCTGTAATATCTTTCGAATAAAAGTTCTTTCGTTTTATCATCCATTCCTTTTCCGTTATCTGAAATAGATAGTGTAAATGAATTTGCATTTTGCGAAAGTTTTACGATTACGTTTGTCGTTTCATTATTATGTTTTACAGCGTTTGCTAATAAGTTTTCGATAATACGCTGGAACCATTTTTCCTCAATAAAATATTGGATTTTGCTTGAACTTGGCACAAATTCAATGTTTTGATTTTGTAGTGTCGGGTTATTAATAAATTGTAATAGTACTTTTTGGACGAACTGATTAATTTCAACATTTACGTGTTGCGCAGGAAGAGTATCATTTTTTAGTTGATACGTTAAGCTTAAGTCGTCAATTAATGTAGTCATATATTGAGATTTTTCTTTCATTACATGACCAAATTGTTGAATGTCTTGATCAGTCCAATTGTATTGCTTCGATTCTAGTAATAATGCATAGCCGTATATAGAGCTAAGCGGTGTTTTTAAATCATGCGTCAAACCAGTAATCCATTCTTCACGTGTTTGTTGCAGTACTTTTCTCATTGCATCGTTCTTTTTCAAAGTAATAGAAAGATGCTCTAGTGAGTTTGTAACATCTTTAAATAGGCGGAACGACCATTTTTCTTTACCGGATCGCCTGAATCGAACAGGTTTCCCTTTTTTATTAACAGGCTCTTCGTACTTTCCACCAGCGATATTTTTAAGCCAGCGCATCGCATGTAATAGCGGTTTTCCAAACTTATTTCCATACCAAATAGATAGAATGACTAAATAAACAAAGACGATAAGAAGGATTAATCCGCATCCGATTAGAAACTTTTTAGTAAATACATCCTCAATTTCGTCATCTGGGTAGTAGTGCTCATTTTTTGCTGTTACGACGAGAAGATGACCGCTATTTGCGTCGTAAAAGCTCGACGTGTTTTCTTTATGATTCCACGGTTCTTTTTCGTTAAGGGCAGTCTTAATTGCTGAAAATGCTTTTTTTTCTTCAGTTGGATAGGAAAATAATTCCTCGCCATCTTTATTAAATATTTGAAGTGTTGCTTTTTCTTTAGAAAGCAACTGTGTTTCTTGATCTGTTAATGCGAACGAATCCATTGTTAAAGAAGGATGCCCTTTTTGAATGGTTTTCAGTAATGTATTGCTTTTTAACATACCACCGTAAATAACAAGTACTTTCTTTTCTTCTAATTCAATTTCCCAATATGTAAATTTGTAATTACTCTCCATATGATGTTGTACATATGCAAGTAAAGATGTTTTCGTATAAGAATTCGGGACATCATTTGGTGTATTAAAGTGGTAGAGGACCTTTCCATTTTCATCTACAACTTGAAGCCAGTCGCTTTTTTCCTTTATTAGGTCTTGTACTTCAGTTTTTAACGAAATATCGCCATCTTTTGAAGAGATGTATCTGGAAATTGTAAAACTATCAGAATCTGGAATATTAGGTTCGTATGAAGTGCTAGAAACAAGAAAACTTAAATAAGTGAAAGCAGCGACTACAGCAATAAGTAATGTAACTAAAACAAATACGTGTTGAAGTATAAATTGAATAATAAGTCTTTTATTTAAATTCATATGACCAACCTACTTTGTAATGAACTTATAGCCAAGTCCACGAACTGTTTTTATGTATTCTGGTTTACTTGGATCTTGTTCAATTTTTTCACGTAGTTTTCGAATGTGAACCATAACAGTATTATCATCTCCATTATAGGCAGGCGCTCCCCACACTTTTTCATATATTTCTTCCTTCGAAAATACGTAGTTTGGATTCTCACAAAAGAAGAGTAGTAGTTGAAAGAGTTGGGCGGAGCATTCGACAATGCTACCATCTATTGTTAGTTCCGCAGAATGTTGATCGATTTCAAACCTCCCAAATGAAATGGAGTGTGTTTTTTGTTCTTGTATACTTGGTTTCATATGTCTTCTAAGTTGGGCTTTCATACGAGCCACTACTTCTAGCGGATTAAATGGCTTCGTAATGTAATCATCCGCACCGTATGAAAATCCAGATATTTTATCTAAATCAGATGTTTTCGCTGTTAGGAAGAATATAGGACAATCTGTCTTTTGGCGAATGATAGGACAAATATCGAAGCCGGACTGTCCAGGAAGCATTACATCTAAAATAATTAAATCATATTCATTTTGTTCAATGAGAGATAAAGCTATTTCCGCAGATGTTGCAGTTGTAATATGAGAAAACCCTTCTTTTTCAAGAATGGTAGTTAGTAATTGTAAAATTGCTGTTTCATCATCAACGAGTAAAATGCTTGCATGATACATATGAATCCCTCCTAATTTTCTCGAATATCATATCATCTTTTTGTAACTTATGGAATTTTTAAGGGAATTTTAAGGTTTTCTTTCACAAAAAATTAAGATTCAAATGATATGATAAAAGTAACATGGGGAGGAGATGAGTGTGAATCCGTTTCAAACGATGCGAGCTAGATATTTTTTAATTGTATTTGCACTATTAATTTTGGTAGCACGAAGTAGTAATGAATTGCTAGAAAGTACATTTCATATACAGAATTCTTCTTTTATAAGTATTCTTATATTTTATATCCTTCCGATAATGTGGCTCTTTTATGAGTATAGAAAGCACCGTGTTTCATTTGTACACTTTATTAATAAAAACGAAGCATTTAACCTGGTGCAAGTTTTGTATATCGCGATTATACTATGTGCTTTTAGTTACGGCTATCTTATTTTGTACATGTACAGCTTTGCATGGATTACACCAGATTTTATTATGAATGCACTACATGAACCAATTATAGATAGTACAGGGGGATATCTATACCAAGTTATTATGGTTGTATTTATTGCACCTATTATTGGTGAATTTGTTTTTCGAGGATTTTTACTTCAGCGTTTTGCAGCAAAATGGGGAACTAGCATAGCGATGATTGCTGTAGCACTTTTATTTGCTTGTTTACATGTTGATTTCCTCGGTGCAGTCGTGTTTAGCATCGTACTATCAATTGTATATATTCGTACGAAAAGCTTACTCATGCCAATGGCTATTCATATGTTAAATAATGCGTTTGTACTCGGTGCTTCTTTTCTAGTAAGCAGAGAAAAAATAATGAGTTTTGCAGATTTTTCGAACTATACGACATTCTTTCCGGGACTAATTATTTTTATAGCGGGATTGAATTTAGTACTCATCTTTTTATTTGTTAATCGCAAATATTGGAGTAAAGAAGTTCCGGCTATATATGCGGAGAAGGCAAGAAGGTTTTCAAACGCAGTGGGAGACAAATAAGATGAAGCAGACGTTTGAGAAAATATTGGAGGAAATGTAAAAGCTTTTGTGAAGAGATCCTGTAGTAGATACAATCGTCTTTCAGGAGTCTTATTTTAGGGACATTAATAATAGTCAATTTTATTGTAGAAGAAATGATGAAGCGCATCTTCAGACAGTATGTGAAAAATGAAGAGAAGTATGTTAGGGTTCATAAAATTTTTGAAAAGTAATGGGGGCTTGCATTTTGTTTTATTTTATGAAAACTAAAGCATCATTAATTCGAAATTTGAAAGGGGTGTATAAATTTATATGAATGAAACGATATCGTCAAATAAGTTTTTTTATTTGATTCTACTTAGTTTAGTGCTGATTACGACAGTAAATGTTGTTCTTCGCTGGGAGGAAGCTTACTTTTTCATGTATTTAGCGCTCCATTTATTAGGGGTTTTATGTATAAGTGGTGGAATAGTTGCTCAGAAAAAGCAAGAAGAAAGTGTTAACTACATGTGTGTGACCGGTCTTATTTTACTTTTAGCTGTACAAGGTATTATGAAATATAGTTCTTTTTCTTTGCAAGATTTTAGTTTATTAATAGATGTGCTTCCTTAAGGAGGATAATTATCTATGTTATCGAAGTAGCAAATAGGATATATATTTGTTTTAGTCGGTTTTATTACGATTATTATAACGACGCTATTTTTCCAAGACTATGAATATGTACGTTATGTAAAAGGTGCTGGTTTGTAAGTGCGTTTCTTATACCAGATTATGAACCAAAGAAAGTGTCTAAAAATAGGTGAAACTCTTCTTGTAATAGAAGAGTTTTTTTATGTAAATAGAAGGAGCTAGAACAATTCTAACGATTAGCTTGTTCTAATTTAGAAAGTACGAACTTACAATAATAATAGACAGGCAGCATAGAGGAGGGAATAACGTGAGGAAAGTTATTAGGTGGTCGCTTTTTTTGTACGTTGGTTTTGCGCTATTTATATACTGGTATTTATTTGGATGGAATCATGAAATTATTCCGGACATGTATAAAGGAACGAGTGCAGATCCACAAACATTTATGAATGCAAGAGAGCTTACGCTAAGCCAAGATTATTCGCGCGTGAAAAATTTACTTTTCTTTTTAGCAACACCTCTTGAATGGATTATTTTACTGTTTGTGCTCGTGCTCGGTATTTCAAGACGATTTGAGAAATGGTCGAAGGAAACGACTAAAATAAGCGTCTTGCAAGTCGCGATTTATTTCTTTTATTTATCGTTACTTACAACAGCACTATCATTACCAGTACAATGGATCGGGCGTAAAGTATCTGTTGATTACGGAATTTCAACGCAAAGTACACAAAGCTGGATAAAAGATCATGTCATCGATTTTTGGGTGAATTATGCTACGATGTTACTCATTGTTTCTGTTCTTTTATGGCTCATCCGTAAATTCCCGAAGAGATGGTGGTTAGCAGGATGGGCACTCTCTGTACCGTTTACAATCTTTTTAACATTCATACAGCCTGTTATTATTGATCCACTTTATAACGACTTCTCGACGCTGAAAAATAAAGAATTGGAAACGAAAATTTTAGCTATAGCAGACAAAGCAGACATTCCAGCTAAACACGTATATGAAGTAAATATGTCGGAAAAAACGAATGCGTTAAATGCATATGTAACAGGAATTGGCCCTAATGCTCGCATTGTAATGTGGGATACAACACTTCAGCAATTAAAAGATAAAGAGATTTTATTTATAATGGCCCATGAAATGGGACATTATGTAATGAAACATATATATTGGGGCGTTGCGAGTTATGTCTTGATATCGTTTATAGGTATGTATTTAATTAGTCGTATTTTAAATATGTGTATTCGAAAATGGGGAGATACATTGCAAATTTCAAAATTGGCGTGTTTCTCAATTTTACCTTTATTTTTCTTAATTTCTTCTATATTATCTTTTGCGGTAAGCCCTGCATCAAATTACGTATCTCGTATAGAAGAACGAGCGGCAGATCAATATGCTTTAGACATGACGAAAGATGGTAAATCAGGGGTGAAAACTTTTCAATACTTATCAAAAACAAGTTTAAGCCAAGTAAACCCGCCGGCATTAGTGAAGTTTTTCTTATACACGCATCCGCCGATTTTTGAAAGAATTCATACGTTCGAACAATATGGGAAACAAAGCAAAAAGAAGTAGCGATTATGCTACTTCTTTTTTATAGAAATATAAGTTTGATATTGGGAATATTTATCATTGTTTTTTATTGTGATTTTGTAAATAATAAGCTATAAAATTCTAAAAATCTGTATATAAAGGAATAAAGGTGGAAATATGTATTTTTTACAAAATTTAAAAGTGAAGTATAAATTATTCTCGCTTATCTCATTAGCCGTTTTGGGCATGGTAATTATGAGCTGTGTAGCAATTAATTCTATTAATAAGATTAAGCAGGATACAGAGGTTGTAGTAGATGATTATCAATATTCTGCAATTTTATTAGAAGGAATGCTTCGCACACAAAATTCTTTAGAATATAACTTACTAGAATTAATTACAGTGTCACAAAATGAGGGGGCGAATAAAGAAGGAATTATTGGTAATATTAAAAAGGATCTTAAAAAATATGATTCTTTATTAAAAGAATATGATGATGGCTTCGATTTAAGTAAGCAAGAGGATGAGCTGTTCCAAAAGATGAAGAAGTCTTTACCAAGTTATATGGATACATATAAAAAGTTGTTTGAAAAAGCGAAGGTAACAAACGAATCTCAAATGGTAAACGAATTTCAAAAGGAATTAAAACCAAAGGGAGTAGAGCTAGCTGGTCATGCTGTAGATTTAGAAGCGTATGTTTCAAATTTAGCTGACCAAGTATTTAAAGATTCTCAAAAAATGATAGATCGGTCCATGATTACTTTTATAATTCTTGTAGTAGTTATCACAATCGTTATATGTATAGTAAGTTATATTATTAGCAAGCTCATAGTTGCTCCTTTACAAACGGTTAGTGTTATGATGGAAAGAGCAAAAGAAGGAGATTTAACTGTACATGGTGATTATAATGCCAAAGATGAATTAGGTGTATTAGTAAGTGATTTTAACGAGATGATTGCAGGGCTAAGAACGAATATGCAAGAAGTAGATAATAATATCCAGCTTTTATTCCAACATGCAGATGGAGTAGTATCTGCATCAGAAGTATCTAGCAGTGCAGCAAAGAAAATCACTATATATATTGAAGAAGTTGCAAATGCGGCAGAGAGCCAAAAACAAGCAATGGAACAAACGGCGGGTGCAATGGAAGAATTGACACAAGGAATGCAAAATATAGTGGATACATCCTCCTTTGTAAATGAATTGTCTGCACAATCAGCATTAGACGCAGAGAGTGGTAATAAGTTAATGAAGCAAATGATTCAACAAATGGATACAAGTCAAGTTTCAGTATATAGTGGTGTTAAGCAAGTAGAGGCTATGAAGGAACAATCAGAAGAAATTGTCAAAATCATTGATGTTATGCAAGGTATTACATCTCAAATTAATTTATTAGCATTAAACGCCGCAATTGAGGCTGCACGTGCTGGGGAAAGTGGAAGAGGGTTTGCAATTGTAGCGGATGAAGTACGAAAATTAGCAGAACAATCTAGTGATTCTGCAAAACAAATTGAGAAGCTTATTACTCAAGTTATGGGAACAACGAATCATACGGTAGACATGATGGGAAAAGTAGATAATGAGGTGCAAGCAGGTACACAAGTAGTAATGCACACAGAAAAAGTATTTGGAAGAATCACAGAAAAAGTGCAACAAGTATCTGAACAAATTCAAACGGTATCTATGTCTACAGATGGAATTGCAGCGAGTAGTGAGGAGATTTCTGCTTCTGCAGAAGAAATGACCCGAATTTCTCAAAGATCATCTGATCGAACTGATAGGGTAAAAGAGTCTATTCTACAACAAAAAAAATCTGTTCAAGAAATCTCGGTTTCAATTGAACATCTGCACAGCGTAACAGGGGGATTAAAACAGATTGTTTCCCAATTTACTCTTCAAAAGTAGTAATGTGTTTAAGTATATATATTGGTGAAACTCCTCTCAATAAATAATAAAAGATCATCCTTTGTAAGAAAAAAAGGATGATTTTTTCATGGGATTTTTTGATAGATCCTACCTTTGACATTCTCTTTTTTTTACAGTTTTTTAATTGTAATATATAATAATATGTAATGTTTTTAGAATTTTTAGTTTATAAAAAGCAATTGGAGGAGGAGAAGGTTGTTTAATAAAAAATCAATGCCGGCTATAAAAATGATTCTTTCGATGTCTATTTTCGGATCGATTGGATTTTTTTCAGTACAAACAGGTTTACCTTCCTTTGAATTAGTGTTTATTCGCTGTATTTGTGCGACTTTATTTTTAACATTATGTTGGTTCGTAACGGGGCAATATAAAAGTGAGAAATGGAACAAAAAAGAAATTATACAAATATTAGCTTGTGGTGTATTTCTCGTTTTTAACTGGGTATTTTTATTTAAAGCATTTGAAGTAATGTCGATTACAATTGCGATTTCTGTCTATCATCTTGCCCCAATCATCGTATTAATGATTGGCAGTATCGTATTTAAAGAGAGGCTAACAGTATTTGCGGTTATGTCGATCGTTATTTGTTTTATCGGTACAGTTTTAGTAGCTGGTGTAGATGGGAATGTATCGTTAGAAAAGTTAATGTCATCTGGAATGGTGTGGGCACTTCTTGCAGCGTTATTTTATGCTTTTACAACGTTGCTAGGAAAAGGAATTAAGCATACGAGTGCATATGCGATGACATTTTTACAAACATTTTTAGGCATATTTTTATTATTACCATTTATAGATTTCGGGGCGTTTCAAGGACTATCACAAACTAACTGGACGATGATTCTCGCAACAGGACTTATACATACAGGGTTCGTGTACTACTTATTTTTTGACAGTTTAAGAGAGTTACCGACGAGACTTATTTCTGTATTAGTATTTTTAGATCCTGGCGTCGCAATTTTATTAGATACCGTCTTTACTGGATTCAAACCGACTAGTATGCAAATTGTAGGGATTGTTCTTATATTTGTAGGAATGGCGCTTACTTTCTGGAAGCCGAGGGATGAAAGAGTGAAAGTGTACTCAGAAGCATGATTTATTATGATAATTGAATAACATTGTGAGGTTTTGGAGTTTTCAATATAATCAAAAAGAGGTGAAAAAAGAAAATAGTAGGGTGGAAATATTTCAATTATAGTAATATGTTATTTTGGAAAAAGCGCAAAAGTTTTGCGCTTTTTTCTTATATATTTTACGTATATTTATTCACCTTAATGCAAATCGGGAATTGACTACGGATGGAAAAAATAGGTTTTTCGAGGTGACATTTCACGAGAAATAGATGTTATTTAG
Organism: Bacillus sp. H1a; assembly: GCF_000633475.1. NCBI lineage: Bacteria > Bacillati > Bacillota > Bacilli > Caryophanales > Bacillaceae > Bacillus > Bacillus sp. H1a. Next base: position 27,279 of record NZ_AYMH01000024.1, read on the forward strand.
TAACTTTATTATCAATGACGTGTAAAGAGAAGTATGTGAAATATAGTTCATAAATTAGACAAAATTTATACAGATAAGTATATTGTTACTTTATCATTAATTCTTTATATTAGAAAAAAAGTATGTTTTTAGGGGGAAAATGCGGTGAAGAAAAAGTTTTTAAAAGTAGCAACAGCTTTAACAATTATGGGTGGAGTTGTATTAAGCGCAGAAGGTAGTACAGCGAATGCTGAAGTAGCTGTGAAACAACAACAAGCTGTACCTGGCACATTTAAAGATGTACCAGCAGGACATTGGTCTTATGAAGCAATTCAAAACCTAAAAAACTGGGAAATTATTGCTGGTTATGGAGATGGAAGATTCGGTTTTGGTGATAATGTAACACGCGAGCAAGTAGCGGCGTTAATTTACCGTGCGATTGATGGGGACCAATACTTTGATGAAGATCATGAGTTTGTAAGTACATATAACGATATTGTTGATGATAACTCAACAATGTTCCCAACTGAAATTTTAGCATTAACAGAACTAGAAATCTTTAAAGGTGATGATAGTGGAAACTTCAGACCAAAAGATACGTTAACACGTGCAGAAATGGCACAAATTTTAACGGAAACATTTGAATTACAAGTAAAAGGTACACCAGGATTTAAAGATGTACCAGCAGGACATTGGGCAGCTAAGGCAATTAATGCAGTAGGTTCAAATGGTATTTCAGCAGGTGACGGTTCAGGTAACTTTGCACCAGGTATGAAAGTAACACGTGAACAATATGCACAGTTCCTATACAAAGCAATTTTAAATGATCAGCAACAATAATTTATAAAAAAGAGCCAGTGTTATACAACACTGGCTCTTTTTTGTGTTGAAATCATAATGGATAAACACAGTTTTGTAAAAAAACATTAAATTTTCAAAAAAAACTTCCTTTTCTGAAGATTTGTTATATAATATAAAACATAAAATCAAATCTGTTATAAAACAGTTTAAGAAGGGGATGCTAATATGTCGACGCAAACTTCACGGGTTACACTCGTCGGAGAAATATTACCAGCGTACAACGAAATATTGACACCTGAGGCGCTTAGTTTTTTAAAGGAACTACATGAAAATTTCAATGAACGCCGCACGGAACTTTTGCAAAAACGTGTGGAGAAACAAAAAAGAATTGATGCAGGGGAGTTTCCGAAGTTTTTAGAAGAAACAAAGCATATACGTGAAGGGGATTGGACAATCGCCCAGCTTCCGAAAGATTTAGAGGATCGTCGTGTGGAGATTACTGGACCGGTAGATAGAAAGATGGTCATTAACGCTTTGAATTCAGGAGCACATCTTTTTATGGCAGACTTTGAGGATTCGAATTCACCGACTTGGAGAAATGCTGTCAAAGGTCAAATTAACTTACGAGATGCTGCTAAGGGAACGATCTCACATAAAAATGAAAACGGAAAAGAATATCATTTAAATAGTAAAACAGCTGTATTAATTGTGCGTCCGAGAGGGTGGCATTTAGAGGAAAAACATATGCAAGTTGACGGGAAGAACATGTCTGGCAGTTTAGTAGATTTTGGTCTGTACTTTTTCCATAATGCGAAGGAGCTTTTAGCAAAAGGAAGTGGCCCGTACTTTTACTTACCAAAAATGGAAAGTTACTTAGAGGCAAGATTATGGAATGACGTTTTCGTATTTGCTCAAAAGTATATCGGCATTCCGAATGGAACGATTAAAGCGACTGTGTTAATAGAAACGATTCACGCTTCATTTGAAATGGATGAAATTTTGTATGAACTAAGAGATCATTCTGCTGGTTTAAACTGTGGACGATGGGATTATATATTTAGTTTCTTAAAAAGCTTCCGTAATCATAATGAATTTTTACTTCCGGATAGAGCGCAAGTCACGATGACAGCGCCATTTATGCGCGCGTATTCTTTGAAAGTTATTCAAACGTGTCATCGTCGTAATGCACCAGCAATCGGAGGGATGGCAGCACAAATCCCAATTAAAAATGATCTGGAGGCAAATGAAGCAGCTTTTGAAAAAGTGCGTGCTGATAAGGAGCGCGAAGCTTTAGATGGTCATGATGGGACTTGGGTTGCCCACCCGGGACTTGTACCGGTAGCGATGGAAGTATTTAATTACATTATGAAAACGCCAAATCAAATTTTTAGAAAACGTGAAGAAATACGTATAACAGAAAGGGATTTATTAGAAGTGCCAGTGGGAACGATTACAGAAGGTGGCCTTCGCATGAATATTAGTGTCGGTATTCAATATATTGCATCTTGGTTAAGTGAACGGGGAGCAGCTCCAATTTATAACTTAATGGAAGATGCGGCAACAGCGGAGATTTCAAGAGCACAAGTATGGCAGTGGATTCGCCATGAGGGTGGAAAGCTAAATGATGGCCGTAATATTACTTTTAAATTGATGGAAGAATTGAAAGAAGAAGAATTAGCGAAAATAGAAAGAGAGATTGGTAAGGAAGCGTTTCAGAAAGGGAGATTTGAAGAGGCAACAAAACTGTTTACAAATCTTGTTCGTAACGATGAGTTCGTACCGTTTTTAACATTACCGGGTTATGAAATTTTATAAAAAAAGAAAAGGGGATGGAACATATGAAAAACGAAAGAATCGAGAAATTACAAGAAAGCTGGGAGTTAGATGAGCGCTGGAAAGGGATCGAGCGCCCGTATTCAGCTGAAGATGTAATTCGTCTGCGCGGATCTATTGATATTGAACATACGTTAGCACGCCGCGGTGCAGAGAAGCTTTGGCAATCACTTCATACAGAAGATTATATTAATGCACTTGGGGCATTAACAGGAAACCAAGCGATGCAACAAGTTAAAGCGGGATTAAAAGCAATTTACTTAAGCGGTTGGCAAGTAGCGGCAGATGCGAACCTTTCTGGACATATGTATCCTGACCAAAGCTTATATCCAGCGAACAGTGTACCAGCTGTTGTAAAACGAATTAACCAAACACTTCAACGTGCTGATCAAATTCAACATATGGAAGGAAGCGGTGATACAGATTATTTCGTACCAATTGTGGCTGATGCAGAAGCGGGATTTGGTGGACAATTAAACGTATTTGAGTTAATGAAAGGTATGATTGAAGCGGGTGCATCAGGCGTGCATTTTGAAGACCAATTATCTTCAGAGAAAAAATGCGGACATCTAGGCGGTAAAGTACTATTGCCGACGCAAACGGCGGTTCGTAATTTAATTTCGGCACGTCTTGCAGCGGATGTAATGGGGGTACCGACAATTATCGTCGCAAGAACAGATGCAGATGCGGCAGATTTAATTACGAGCGATATCGATCCTGTTGATCAAGAGTTTATTACAGGGGAAAGAACGCCAGAAGGATTTTATCGTACGAAAGCAGGACTTGATCAAGCAATCGCGCGTGGTTTAGCGTATGCACCGTATGCAGATCTCGTTTGGTGTGAAACGTCTGAGCCGAATTTAGAAGATGCAAAGGACTTTGCGGACGCAATTCATAAGAAATATCCAGGGAAGCTACTCGCTTACAACTGTTCTCCTTCATTTAACTGGAAACAAAAACTAGATGAAAAAACAATCGCGAGCTTCCAAAAAGAAATTGCATCATACGGTTATAAATTCCAATTTGTAACGCTTGCTGGATTCCATGCATTAAACTACGGCATGTTTGAATTAGCGCGCGGTTATAAAGAGCGTGGTATGGCAGCATACTCTGAATTACAGCAAGCAGAGTTCGCAGCAGAAAAACATGGTTACTCTGCAACGCGCCATCAACGCGAAGTTGGAACAGGTTACTTTGATGAGGTAGCACAAGTGATTACAGGTGGTACTTCATCAACGACAGCATTAAAAGGATCTACGGAAGAAGCGCAGTTTACGAAATAAAGATAGAAGTAGGTGCCTATTATGGGCACCTACTTCTATTTTATTGAAATTGGCATAGTTTTTTTATAAGAAATACTAAAATTTTGAAATTTTATTTTCAAAAAAGCTTGTACATTTTATTTTAAGTATGCTATGATAATTTCAGTTGAATAGTTAAATTAAGCAATCCATATATTATCAAGTGCCGAAAACGAACGAGAAAAAGTATGTGAGAACTAGTTTATGTTTCGTGTTTGATAATGTGTGGATTCTTTTTTTATACAGGAAGACTAAAAAAATTGTATTTTCTTAGGAGGAAATAATCATGGCAGTAACAGGACAAGTAAAATGGTTTAACAACGAAAAAGGCTTCGGTTTCATCGAAGTTCCAGGCGAAAACGATGTATTCGTACATTTCTCTGCAATCGAAACTGAAGGTTTCAAATCTTTAGAAGAAGGTCAAAAAGTTAGCTTCGAAATCGAAGAAGGTAACCGTGGACCTCAAGCTAAAAACGTAATCAAACTATAATTTTATAGTTTATGATGGAAAAAAGGATGGCTTATGCCATCCTTTTTTTTATTGAGATATATGTACGTGACTATTATATTGGTAATAAAGGCGAACCTTCTGGTGAATAAAGGAAGGGGGATATGTATGATTGAAAAGCATAAAAATAAAGTTATACTTGATGTTTATCGTGGTAATGAAGAAAGTTTGCAGAGCACGATTGAAGAGATAAAGGCGTATTCGAAAACTTATGAAAATGATAAAGTGACGGTAATTGATTTGAAGAAACCACACTCTAATTTTTTAGATGAAGAACAATATATAATCATATTACAAGTTGAAAGAGACACAGAGAATCTCGGAAGAAAATATGAATATGAAGAAGAAGAAAAAATAGTAGGTTTTTTTGGGGATGAAGAAGAGTGAAGGAAATGGTAATCGGTATGTAAAAAGGCTTTCCATAAAGGAAGGCCTTTTAGTGTTCTTTTACAGCTCTTTTCTTTTCACGTTTCTTACATTCAGGGCATTTAGATTTACGAAAAGGTTTCGCAAAGAGCAGCAATATAAAAAATAAACCAAATATAATACTAGCTGAATTTTTTACGATAACAATGCTGCTATTTTTCATTTGGATCGTTGGATGATCATGCCTTTCTTCCATGAGAGACCTCCACATATCGAATTTATACTTCAATTATAGCAAAAAGAACTGCTGTAATTATATGAAAAAAGGAATGTATTGCATCTTACAAATGGCATGAATTCTTTTTTTTTACATATAGAATCCTCTTTTTATATAGGTTGTTTCAACATTATGTGTATATTATTATTAATGAATTTATAGTGTGTTTGATAAATTATAAGTGTTTGTAAAGAATTTTAGAATGTAAACCATTTCCTTTTTACAGATGCTACAATTATTTATGCAGCTGCTACTATAAATGGAAAATGAAAAAGGAGACAGTAGACTATGGAAAGTAAAGTAGAGCGTTATGTCGAAAACTATGTTGTAAGCAAAAATACGATGGCCTTACTTCCTGTTGTTCTAAGTGAAAAAAAGGTCGTTACGCGAATTGTTGAAATGGAAGATTCTTTTTTCGTATTTCAAAAGCCACTTGATATTATAGAAAGAAGTTGTCGGAAACATGGTTCTAGTTTTTTGGGGCAAAACATCTTGTAATACATAAATGAATTTTAATCAAATATAACATCAATTAAACTCCATTTCTACTACTTTTAACTCATAAGCCTGCAATTCATCACTTCTTTCAACAACTATCTTTTTTAGTATAATTTGCATGAACATTTTCTTTTCTTCATCATTTAAGTTGTTCCAGTTAAGTTTCATATCTTTCAAAATTTCTTTTAATTCTTCATTCTTGAGCTTTTTATTTTCAGTTGGTTTTAGCTTATACAATTCTTCCGTTAAAACTTTTTCTCTATCATTTTCTTCTTGCATAAGTTCTGTAAATTCTTCATCTTTTAAGTGGTCATTTGCCCAAGCGTATTGCCATTTTTTTCGCCGTTTCTCAATAGTTTTTAGCTCGTTTTTAATTTGTATGATCTCATCTTCCATGTTACTTGTTCCAGTTGTGACATCTGCATCTGTTGCATCTATGTGGAAGGAAAGTATATGTGGAATAATAATTTTTTCTAATTTACGTTCCGACATACTGCCCATAGTACAAACGTTTAATTTCCGACCTCTACAGAAATACTGTTTATACTTAGTGACAGTTCCATCTCTTTTCTTTGATGTTACATAGTTTCCTACTAATGACCTACCACAGTGAGGACATTTTATAATGCCAGAGAAAATATAACTACCATATTGACTACGAGGATGGGATTCTCTTCTTGATTCTCTTAATTTTTGAACATTATCAAATAATTCCTTCTCTATAATAGCTGGTACAGAATCTGGAATCTCAAAATAATGTTCCGTTTCTTTTCGCCAGCGTAAAGTCCCGATATATAGTGGATTTTCTATAATATACATTACAGCTTTTTCATTCCAATAGTCTCGTCCAGGCGTTCCGATGGTGTTGAGTTTTTTGCTAATTCTCATAGCACTATGCCCTTTTAAATAATCATTGAAAATAGAACGAACGATTTTTGCCTCTTCTTCTATAATAGTTAATACTCCTTTTTTATGGTCTGCATTGTATCCATAAGGTTTTCTTGGAGAAGTATATTTACCTTGCCTAACCTTTTCTTGTTGTCCCACTCTAACTCGTTCGCCAATGTTTTCACGTTCCCATTGGGCTAGCGCAGCAATAATGGTGATGAATAATCTTCCAATGGCTGTTGTTGTATCATAAACTTCTGTAGCACTTTTGAATTTACAATCGTATTCTTCAAATACATCTAATAGTGTATATAAATCTAGTACAGATCTTGTAAGACGATCTAATCGATGAACTAAAACACAATCAATTAGTCCTTTTTTTATGTGTTCTATCATCCGTTTCAATTCTGGACGGTTAGTATTTTTAGCGGATATACCTTCATCTACATAGTAACCAACAACATCCCAGTCCTGTGCATCGCAATACGCTTTAAGTTTTTTCTTTTGAGCGGAGATGGAATATCCTTCTACAGCTTGTTCCTCTGTTGAAACACGAGCATAAATTGCACATCTCACTTTTTATTCCACCTTTCAATTTGTTGTTAAATTATTTCTTTTGCTGGCGAACGTGTAAAATTCTAAAAGCTCAACAGGAATGTTATTTTTATATGCTATACATGCTTTTGTATCACCTGGAGTAATGCTATCCTTATCTATTAACAAAAGCGCAGCAAATATATTGGCTTCAATTTCTAATTTATCAACGGATAAAAACGTATTTTTTCGTAAGAACGGTGTATTCGCTTGAGGGTGCAGGACAGCGTGTCCTAATTCATGAGCGCAAACTGTTCTTTGCATAGTTGAAGATAAATTACTATTAATAGCTATAAATTTATTTCTCTTTTCATACTTGTAGAATCCATTAATTTCTTCGTGTAGATCATAAAAAAAGATATTTATATTTAAACATTGTGCAAGTTCAAAGGGGTCTTTGGTATTATGTTTTTTGCAAAGTTGATTGACTGTGTTGTTTATTACGAATTTCAATGTGATCACTCCCGAACTTACATTAATTATCTTTACGATGCTTCTTAGGAATGTATTTTTTATTAATAACTTTTGTTTGACGTACAATGTATTCCATTGCATCTAACAAAGAATCTACAGCTTCTTCACTCATTGGCTCACCAGAGAACATAAGTCCTTGTGAGTCTATTAGGTCACGTTTTATTTCTTCCATTCTTTTTTCAATATCTTTTTCGTCCTTATTGTTTAATTGATTTAACGGTTCTCTTCCTAGTAGATAATCAGTTGTTACATGGAAATAGTCAGCTACCTTTTGTAGTTTCTCAGCCGATGGTGATGTTTTATCCCATCTGCGTATAGTTCCGTTTCCAAATTCTAAATCACGTTCTAGTGCTGAGAGTGCAATTTTTCTTTGTGCGCATAGACCTTTAATTGTGTTAACTAAAGTCATAGTAATCACCTTTCTGATTTAGCGTAGGTTAAATTTAGCGAATATGCTATAAAAATATTGACTTTTAGCAAATATGCTATTAATATATACCTGTAAGCTAATTATTTAGCGGAATTAAGGCGTAAAAATACCGTAGCATTAAAGTTGTAGTGATCGCTGGGGGGCGATTAACTTGGGATTTTTGCGTCTTTTTTCCATACATTCAATTTAGCATATTTGCTAATAAACAGTCAATAATTTAGCGCAAATTTTCGCAATAGAAAGTAGGTAACAAAGTGCAATATTCAAATTTCGGAATAAAGGTAAGGACGGAGTTATTAAAACGAGATTTAACTCTTAGTTCATTCGCTTCCGAGTTAGGAATTTCAATTTCCTATTTATCGGATATTTTAAAAGGATCTAGGAAAGGAAAAAAACAAAAAAAACGAATTGCAGAAACTTTAGGCATTGAAATATGTGAGGAAGATATTAAATGACAAACCAACTAACTAAACAACAAATTAAAATGGATGGTCCGAGCCCAGAAGCATTAAAGCTTTTAAAAGCGTTCTTAATGAGGACGTCTGTTCCAAGAATAGCAGCTCAAAGAATTAAAGAAAGATCAGAAAGTGCAGGTCATAGTAACTAATGGCAGGAAGTGGATTAATTAAAGAACGGCAAAAAACCAACTAAAAAGGAGAAAATTCATATTGAATCATACAAGTTAAATCCTGATAATTGGTTGATTTTCAAAAAAGTAAATAGTGAATTGCATTTGATACATCGCTATGCAAATCAAACTAAAATCATTCCGAGTCTATAGATAGGAGAAAAAATCATGGATCAATTAACAGTAGTAAATGAAAAATCCGTACATAGTGAGTTCGTATTTGAAAGCAATGGTGAAATTGTTACAGATAGTTTGATGATTGCAGAAGTATTCAATAAACGTCATGACAATGTTATGTCTGATATCAGGACTCAAATGGATTATACAGGAATAGAATTTTCACTCCTAAATTTTAAGGAACGAACTTATGAAAATAGAGGACGTCTTTATCCTAAATGTGATTTAACAGAAGAAGCTTTTACATTGGTTGTTATGAGTTACAACACAAAAGAAGCTGTCCAAATGAAAATTAAGTTTATTGAAGAATTCAAACGTATGAAACAATATATGCAAATTCAACAAAAAGTACCTAAAGATCCAATGAGTGTTTTGAAATTAACATTTGAAGCCTTAGAAGAACAAGCACAAGAAATTCAGCATATTAAATCTGATGTAAAGGATTTACGTGAAAATGCTCCTTTATATGCAGTTGAATGTGATGAAATATCAAGAGCTGTAAGAAAGTTAGGCGTTCTTCTGCTAGGTGGAAAAGATTCTAATGCTTACCAGGATATTGGCATTAGAAGAAAGTTATATAGCGATATTTATGGTCAACTACATAGAGAGTTTGGTGTGAATAGCTATAAAGCTATTAAACGTCATCATTTAGATAGAGCAATTCAAATCATTAATGAAGAATATTCAGTTCCAACAATTTTGGATGAAGAAATCACGGCTACAAATGCACAGATAAATATGGCGGAAGTTCAATAGGAGGAAAAGAAAATGAGAGAAACTAAATATTTTGTACTTCACAACAGGGGATATGGTCTAAACGCTTACGAGTGTGAATCAAAAACTGAAGCAACTCGTAAGATTAAGAGGTTAATTGAAGATGGTGAACCAACATCATCTATCATACTTACACAACAGGTTCCCCTAAAAACACAAATTCACTATGTAACAGTTGAAATTGATGATTAATAATACGCTGAATTTATTTAAAAGGGAAGTGATTTTGTGGAAGATTCAACATCGTTAGCTTTATTCGGAATGTTAATCGCATGTAGTGTATGGTTGTTTTACATTACTTACCAACCAATAAAACAATGGGCTTGGAGTGATGTGAAACAAAATAAAAAGACCCATAGCAGTGGGTCCTTTAGAAAAAAATAAGTTGTTATAAGTATATCACGGAAAGAAGTGGAATAGTACATGGATTTAGTTGTTTATCAAGTACTATTACCTAATAAGTTCTGGGAATTAGCAAAAAGCAAAGAAGAATTAAAACAGATGATTGAGCAATACTTCAGTGTTGATTATCCGCATTATGATATTCAATGAATTATCAAAAGTGGACAAGCACACATAGCAGTTTGTACAAGGAGGTAATGAATATGTCTGAAGTAAAAGTGAAATGGATTAAACTTTCGACAACGATGTTTGAGGATGAAAAAATTCGCCTAATTGAGAGCATGCCTGAAGCCGATACATTATTAATTATTTGGATTAAGTTGTTAGCTCAAGCTGGTAAAACAAATGCAAGTGGTTATATTTTTTTAAACGAGAATATCCCATATACGGAAGATATGCTAGCAACACTCTTTAATCGCTCCCTAAATACAGTTCGGATGGCACTAAGTGTATTTCAAAAATTCGGGATGATTGATATTGACGAAAATCATTACATCAATGTCATTAATTGGGGAAAACATCAGAATCTAGACCGTTTAGAAAAGATTAAGGAAGACACTAGGAAACGTGTAGCAGCACACCGAGAAAGAAAAAAACAACAAACACTTAGTTGTAACGTTACATGTAACGATGTCGTAACGGACATAGATAAAGATTTAGATAAAGATTTAGATAAAGAAATAAAAAAAGAATATAGCCCTGAAAAATCTAAGGACAACGCTCAATCTATTCCGTATCAAGAGATTGTTGATTACCTCAACATGAAAGCAAATACCAATTATAAACATACATCTAAAAAAACACAGGATCTAATCAAAGCAAGGTGGAAAGAAGGATTCGGATTAACTCATTTTCAACAGGTGATTGACATTAAGACTTCACAATGGATTGATAATACGGAGATGAGTGGATATTTGAGACCTATCACATTATTTGGAACTAAATTCGAAAGTTATTTAAATGAAAAACCTGTACAACGAAAAGGAACATTTAAAGGAGGACCAGCTAATGCAAGCAATAAAAAAGATAGTAGTTTCATCGACAAATACGACTTCAAGAAACGCTAGTCAAAGATATGTATTGTCTCCTAAAAGATGTAAGAATGTCTTTTTAGTAGGTCAAGAAAATTTTAAAGACGTTTGCAGCAAACGCATGTTGATAGATATAGAAACAAATGAGGAATTTTGTCCTCAATGTAGATCGGTAGAAAACGAAGATCAGAAATTAGCTAAAGAGACACTAGCTATAAAAAAGAAAAATGAAATCATTCATTTATATGATTCATTTGCTGATAACAGCTTAATAAATGACAAACTCAAAAAAGCCACATTTGAAAATTATGTACCACCTAAAAAGGAATTGGCTAATGCGAAAGAAACGATTATGAATTTTGTTACTTCATTCAATAAAGAAGAACCAACAAGCATGATTATAACAGGCGATTATGGAGTAGGAAAAAGTCATTTGTGTGTGGCGGCCACTAAAGAACTTATGAAAAAGGGTCACAGTGCAATGTTTATTCAAATGAATAAGTTATTTACCAAAATCAAATCCACTTGGAATAAAAACAGTGAAATGACAGAGGACAAGCTTATGTCCCTTCTAGCAAAAGTTGATGTCTTGATTATCGATGACTTCGGAGCAGAATTCACGGAAAAAGATAAAGAAGGGGTTACATGGAAGCAAACAAAAACAAATGAAATCGTTGATAGTCGTATAGGTAAGAGTACTTTGTTTACTACTAATTTTACTATCGGTGAATTAGCAGGAATGTATGGGGAACGTGATTTTAGTCGGATGATGGAAAATGCCGAAATGTTAGAAATGTATGGTGATAATTATAGATTACGCAATTTTAAAAAGGGGGATTAATGATGAAAAAAATACAGGTATTGCAAGAAAAGTGGACGAGCGAATGTTTTTAAGTAAGCAGGGGGCAAGTGAGTTATTAGAACTCATTAAAAGGAGTGGAAAGGTGCATGGTTAAACAGCTAAATATTTTCGAGGTAGAACCAGAAATTATTAAATTTGATGTCTCAAAAGCTAATGTAAAAAAGAGGTCTGGAAGAGTTCTATATACAGATATACGTGTCCAGATACCTAGAAACGCAAAATGTACGGACGAGCTTCCGCGTACTACAAATCCAGACGATCGTTATGAAACGTTTGAACAGTACGCAATGGCAATTTGGAGGTTTCAACGTGCAATTGATAAGCTGTTTAATTGGGAATCTGCTGAAGAATTATGCAAGGCTGCACGTGATAAAAAAGAAGCCATTCCAGTGAGGGTTTATTTAGGTAGTGGATTTAATCCAAATGTTGTTGAGTATATGAAATAGAAAAAGGAGAACAGATAAAAATGAAAGCTGAAATTGATGTAACAAAAAATCAAATTTTTGTGGTGAATGAGGGTGTAGTTACTTCTTATGAACAACCTAAGACTGGATATGGAGAACAAATGGTGATTTGGGTTAATGGAAAAGCAATTCATGTAAAAACAACATACATTGAGAAGCTTAAGTGATTTTTATGAACGTTCGGATAATAAAACCGAATTTGAATTTTGTAGAACAGCATAATGAGGAAAGATGATTAGAGTATTAGCGAAACCCAACTCTAATTATTTCTTCATCTTTTATTTCAATTACGAATCTATATTCTTTATCTAATAGCCAGTAATAAAAACTGACTGCATCAACGTCAACAAGTGATTGGAATACTTTATCAAGATTTGTACTTACTACAGGGATTTCATAGTTATCCCATAATATAAAAATCTGTTCATCAAAATCTAGTTGGTTTGCTCTAATAAGGTAAATTAGTTGTTCTTTGTTTGAAGCTATTAATTGATTGTCTATCTGTTCCCAATCTATTTTTCCAGAGACGGTTATTGGAAATAAATTAATTAAATTACTAGCAATCTGCTGGCTTTTCTCCTGAGAGAAGATTAGAGTTTTGTCTCCTAAGGATTCAAGACATTCAGTAAACAAAGGGTTTGTATCATTTCTGTTTTTTGTTTTCAATGCCCTTAACTTTTGTTGCATTTTCCATTGCCTTGAGGATTTATCATTCATTTTTAACATTCCTTATACAATTATTTAAGAATGAGTATAGCATATAAGGGCAGTCCTTATGAAAATGAATTTTAAAAATATAAATTATACAAAAGCGTTATTTGAATAGAAAATGGCAGGTAATTGACTAAGTTACCTGCCGTGCAACAAACGATACGGAGTGTAACGAACTCCGATTTGAAAGAGAGTAGCTGTGGGAAGCTGACTTGTAGATAGTATGTGTGATTTAAACAAGATTATTCGTAAAGGGGGAATGAAAGATGGACAAGAAAAAACGGATTGAAATCGTAAATTCGCTTATTAAGTATCTTGCAGATCATGAGAGAGAGTTCTTTCGTTACAAACATAGAACGGCTCATTTTATACACGATGGTAGAAACCTTTGGTACGTTGACCACGGGACGAATGTTCCGATGTATATGACTAGAAGTTCTTACATGAACAAGAAACAGGAGCATAATTTCTCTGGTGGAGGAACAATGTGGGGGCTAATCAGAGATTTCACAGACTTTATATTCGGTAACGATAATTCGAACGGTAAAAATGGTTACGGTGGATTGTACTGTACTCATTGGGGTTGGTCAGAAGAAGGAATGAAAAAGATGCGTGAATATGCAAGGGAAATCGGATATTTAAAAGCTTCATAAAATAGTTATTTGAAGCGGTTATATTAACAAAAAAAGAGCCATATTTAGACTCTTTTTAAAAAGGTTTATTAATCATTTGCTTTCGAACCAAAACAAATACTGTACCTGCACAAATGCAGATTGCGTAAATCATACCGCTTATGTCACCCAAGAATTCAAGCCCGAATGGGAGTAGAAAAGTGGCAATTCCTACTATATAAGCGAATGTTCCAAATAATTTAGCTAGTTTATCTTTATCACCAATAAAAGTGGCTTCTTGGTATCCGGCGATAAGGAATAAGTACTTTTTAATATGAATTAGATAACCACTTATGATGATAATTAAGCTAACAAGTGTACAAATTACAAATCCACCCATTATATTCACCTGCCTTATTTAAATTTTACCATATTTAGGTTGATTTTTAATAGGGCTAACATAGAAGACTACCTTGCTATGAGAGAGAATTAGGGTCGAAAAAGCAGAAATTTAAGATGTGAAAGAAAGTAGTTTTTAATAAAATCCTTATTTGAAAACAAGAAGCCCTAGAGTTAGGGCTCTAGGGCTTCTTGTTTTGGTATTCTCACATGGTTTTTCAAAAAGAATAGAACATATTGAAGATAACATGTGAATGTTTCATAAATGTATCAAAAAAGTGAACAAAATTGCTATTGCAGAAGAAGCAGAAATGAAGTTTCTAATACGTAAGTACGTGAAAGGTATTATTTCCAGTGGATAAAATGCGCATGGGACACCTAATCATTATTTTATCGGGGGAAAAGAATATGTTATGAACTTGGTTGAATGAAAAAATGAAAATTTTACTTTTAGAGTGAAACTAAACAAAAACGCTATTTTAGTAGCAAATAAAAAGAGCACCATATAAGTGCTCTTTAGAAAGGTAAAAATGCCTATGAGTTTTTTACATTATATGTTCATGTTATGTAATTGTGAAAAAAATTAACAAAAACTTCATTTGGCACAACAAAGTAGCTAGCTCAATTAGCTAACTACTCGTTGTACAAAAGAAACTAGGCCCTACAAGCAATGTTTCATGAACTGTAACTTAAAGTTACAGTTTTAGTATAAACGGGTTTGGAAATATTATGTGGAATGAAGGAAACTTAATAAAAATTTCATTTTGTAGAAAAGGGGGAATGGATATGGATGTGAAAAAACAGCTTGAAAATGTGGTTTGGCATATCGAAACAAATAGAAAAGTTTTAGGAGATCAAAAGACATTGGATGATGTATTAATCGCTTTAAAAAGAATGGCGAGTGAAGTGGAAAGTGAAAAGGTAACATACTACGGGAGCGGACATCCTTACAATTAAAAGAGCAGTTAGTAAAAGTTAACTGCTCTCTCTTAAGAAAACTAAGAAGGAAGTTCAATAATTAAGTGTATTTATAGCATGGACAAGATTTGGGGATTTATTCAAGGAGGGATGGAGAATGTGTACTTATTGGGAAAATGCAGTTAAAGAATTCTTTAAGAAACAGGAGCAGGAACGAAATAAAAGAGCAGATAGCAAAAGCTAACTGCTCGGTTCTCAGCCAAGAAAGCTAGAGTGGGAGAAATCGACTTTTTAAAGTCTTATGTACAGTGTTAGACAATATTTAGAATTTTATTCGCGTAAACATAAAAAGAGCAGATAGCAAAAGCTAACTGCTCACCCAAGGAAAACGGAGAAAAGATTACCATGTATCTACAGTATTAACGGAATATTGATTTTTATTCGGGGGGGAGAGGGAAATGAGAATGATATCTTTTCAAATCAATCTAAAAGAAATTGTAATTTATACACAGGAAACAAAGAATTCACACAATATGCGAATGTTCGAGGAATTGGGATTACAGTTATTTGATGATAAAGGTGAATGTATATCTGCTGAAATGACAGCGATATCTTTAAAAAATATCTTGAATCGGATGGATAAAAAACAAGTAAACAGGGTAATAGACATGTTTATTATTGGTCCTTATTAAGAAAACCAAACAAAATAATCCTTTTAGAAGAAAGTGAGGTTAGGAGAATGGCTAATTTAAAGAAAAGGAAAACAAGAATGGCTATTGCTCGGCGTGCAAAAGCTTTTGAAAAATATAGGGTGGATAATGCTTGGAGAAACATTTTTGTGCGAACTGTTTTTTTAAAGTAAATGATAACAAAATATAGTCCGGCTAGAAAACTAGAGGACACCAATTTTTAGAGCGGCAATCAAGCTGTTTTAAGAAATGGTGTCCTCTTTATTTTGAAAGGGGATGTGGGGAATGAAGGCACTAAAAGATCAATTACGTGAATGGAAAAAGCAATCTAAGCAAGCGAAAAAGAACCATAAGAAAAAACGAAAAGAGAAGTTAAGCACGCGTGATATTGAAGATTTAATGGGAATTCGTGGCCCTCGTTATGAACGTAGACGTGGGGCTTTGAGACAAAAGTAATTTAAAAATAAAAAGGAGTGGTCTTACATGACTAAACAATTATCTTTTTTACCAAAAATCGATAGAACAGCAACACAAGAGGAATTAGAAGGTGTGTTGGAAAGCGTACGTATACATAGGCAATTTGGGATGATGCGTAAAGAAATGAAAGTCACTCCTTCTTATGAAATGCGTGAGCACGGTCCTACACATGTAGTTGGAAAGCCGTTAGAAGATGTTGCTATAGCGAATATTCAACAAAGCAAACGAGAAGAGTGGCTCGAAAGAATATCATTACGTATTGATCAGTTTCTAAATCGATTAGGAAACGGACGTGCAGGAATTATCCAAAGAGATATTATTTATAAACGTTATTTAGAAGAAGAGGATGTATGTGATTACATGGTTTATAACGAAATAGGAATGTCGGAGCGCACTTATCGACGTTGGAAGTCTAAAGCGTTTTATAAACTTGCTTTTGCACTTGGATTAGAAGTTTACGAGACAGAAGAGACTGGAGGTAATGAATAATGAATTTTGTTCAGCCAATACGTGATCCAGAACAAATACAGCAGCTAAAAGAGTATTTTAGGGAAAAGAGTGTACGTAATTATATTTTATTCATTATGGGAATCAATACAGGCCTGAGAATCTCTGATATCTTGAAATTGAAGATAGGAGATGTCAAAGGGAGTCATATCTCTATGAGGGAAAAGAAAACAGGGAAACAAAAACGAATACAAATTACAGTAGCACTGAAAAGAGAACTAAAATGGTTTATTGAAGAAAGAGAAGACAACGAGTATCTATTACAGAGTAGACAAGGTAAGAACCGTCCTATCGGTCGTAGCATGGCATATAAGATACTCAGTGGAGCAGCGGCAGAGTTTGGATTAGATGAAATAGGAACACATACGTTGAGAAAGACGTACGGGTATCACATGTACATGCAAACAAAAAACATAGCATTACTTATGGAGATATTCAATCACTCGTCAGAGAAGGTCACGCTACGTTATATAGGTGTAAACCAAGATGCAATGGATAAAGCAATGACTAGGTTTAAAATCTAATCATTGCTTTTTCTTTTTTAAATTTATACAGTTACTCATAAATTTC
Organism: Bacillus sp. H1a; assembly: GCF_000633475.1. NCBI lineage: Bacteria > Bacillati > Bacillota > Bacilli > Caryophanales > Bacillaceae > Bacillus > Bacillus sp. H1a. Next base: position 44,448 of record NZ_AYMH01000024.1, read on the forward strand.
GTACTGTGTAACTCAAAAGAGAAAGTTTTATGAAGTCAATGATAGCAAGGGATTTCGTGATAGGGTCAGTTACACACAATATAAGATATGGGTAACTTGCAAAGAAAGGGTGTCTACCTTGTTTTATTTTAATGATAGAATATTAAATATAGAAGGGAGTGCCATAAATGGAAGAGGAATATAGAAAAAAAGAACTTGAAAACAAAAAGAAAATGGTGTTAGAAGAGTTCAAAAATAATAGCTTTGAGTTTAAGGAACTACAACAAAACATGATGAACCCTGTGCAAGTTACACTTGCAATGAAGGAATCTGTAGATAAAGCGCTCAAAAATATTCAGAGTGCATATAGAAATAATATAGTAGAAATGCAAAAAATTGCTCAGCATGCATTAAAACAGAGTATAGATAATACGCACATTTTTAAAGAGTTTAACGCACATTTAAAAGGAATAGTGGACAGCATTGATTGGGAATTACTTGATGATAAAATAGCAACAAGAATAAAAGGGATTGATAATTTATTGCAGGAACTAGAAAAGGAGTTTTTGTGTCTAGATATGGAAATCATTGATGCGCTTGAAGGCAAAGAGGTAACTGATGAAGATATATTAGAATATATAAGTCAGAATCTCGAATCTTATGTAGAAGTTATAACACAAGATCCTATGTATGAACTTCATGAAACTTTAATTAAGGAGACTTATGAAGCGTATAAAGGAGGATTATATAAATTATGTGTTATGCCGTTATTTGCTGCATTTGAACATGTTCTTGCAACTTGGAGTGATGGTAAAATAAATACTAATCTGGTATCAGTCAGACAAAAGCCAGAAAGGTATAGGGTCGCGAGGATTAAACCTGAAGAATATATTGATATAGAACAAGAACAATATATTAAAGTTTTTTCACTATCTGTTCTTCGGATGTTAGGAAAAACCTTTGTAAGTGTTCCGAAGGAATTATGTCAAGAACTTAATCGAAATTCAATAGCGCATGGATTCCATGATTATGACTCTATCACCAAGGAAGAAGTATTAAAGTTATTCCAATTACTCAAATCCACCTTGGTATTAAGATACTTTAAGATAAAGGATGCTGAACTTTAAAAATATGGCAGAGTCGTGACCGCTTTTTGGCAGGAAATGTGCCGGTTGTTTTGGAATCAACGTGATATATTTGTATTGTGAGAAGTGGCGGAAAACACAACTCACTATGTTGTTTCTAAATTTCTAAACGGCTTCATTATAGCGGCACATAAAATCCGAAACCAGCAGATGGTACTGATTGAATGTTACCGTCGGAGAGCTTTTGCTCTTCTTCCAGTTACTTAATATTGTTGATACATATCAGCAGAGCATCATTAGGTGATTGGAAGAAGTTTGAAACTTCACGTACCGTAATTGAAATGTAAATTAATAACCTATTTCAAAGCATCCATTCGGGTGCTTTTTATTATGCAAAGAAAAAAGCCCGTGATAGGGCTAGATGATTTTCTTCATACCACATTGACGACATTCTCTTAAGAAGATGAAATCTTTAACGGAACTTTTGAATGCGGTATTGCCGCAATTATCACAGCGACCGCTAATTTTATCAGGGAACTCTTTGTATGTGTATATTTTACTTAAATCGTATTTTTGTTCAGGTTCTCCATTTTCCATTTGTTTCACCTACATATCAATTTGAATTAATATAGCTTAACCATAATAACATGAAGTGTTCACATAGTGGATGCTTTTTATTTTGGAGGAGGGAGTGATGGCATGAATTGGTTTAGTTATTTTCTTGGATGTGGAACAGGCTTCATAGTCTGCTTAATAATTATGATTCAATTCCTCAAAGCAAAGGAAGTTAAAGAATTAGATTGATAAATTAAGGTAAGGTAGATTTTGACGAAAGGGCAACTGATGTATAGTTGCTTTTTATTATGTAAAAAAAGGGCATTCGAATAGGAAGGGGGATGGAAGTGACTGAAAACAAACTTCTGTATATAAAAAATCCCCTTTAATAAAAAGAGGATTTTTAGATTTGTTAAATGCATATTTCAATAAAACTTTCTCCAAGTGGTGTAATGTCAACTATTCCTTTTCGAATATTCACATCATTAAATTTTATGGATGCAGGATTCAAAGTTAAATTGTACTGTTCGAATTCTTGTTTAGTTTTTTGGAAAAACGGATTATCAAGATATTTTTTATAAAAAGTATCATCTGATAGATACGTCTTATAAGTAATCGAAACCAAGCCTAAACGATCTAAATTTGAAATAGATGTTGCATTTAAGTCGACATCCATAGTCTCTGCATTCTCCAGAAATACATTTGTTTTATATGGAAAGCTTCCATTGTTATTAGTATTAAGGAAATCATATCTTACTATAGGATATCTATTAGTAGTTTTAAATAATTTTAAATTTATTGCATCTAATGGAGAAAGCTGTTTAATTATTTCTACAAATGATGGATGGGCTTTAGCGATTGTATCACGGTTAATAGATGCAGCTATAAGATTTGCGAACATTGTTCTTAGCTCATCACTTTCAAAATAATACTTAGATGCTTCTAAACTAGGACCAACAATATGTAGTGGTGGTTCAACAATATTTTCTTCTGGAACAGAAGAAGTCTTTTGTTCTAGTTCTTCTTTGAATTTATTAAGCGCAACTACTCGTTTGTGCTGAGTTTTTTGCGCGTAATTATCTATTCCTCCGAATACAATTGTCCATATAGAGGATAGTGTATTTCCGACTGACTGAGCAATTGGTGTAACTGCTTCATCAAGAAATTTTGGGATTACGTTAATTTCCATAGTGGTTCACCTCCTTTTATTATATTATAACGAAATCAAGAAGAAATGAGGACAATAATGGAGATAATTTATGAGCAGCCTTTTTTAACTACATGGTTTATTGCATGGATGTTTTTTTGTTTATCAAGTGTTATGGCAATGGTTAAGAAATGATAAGGGGTGAAAGATGGCAAAAGAATACGCAAAGAAGTTTTATAAGTCTACAGCATGGAAAAAGTGTAGAGAATCATACATAGCTACAACATTAGATGGTATGTGTGAGCATTGTACTGAAGAACCTGGATACATCGTTGACCATATTATTGAGATAACGCCAGAGACTATAGACAATCCAGATATCACATTGAATCATGAGAACCTACAATACTTATGCTTACCTTGTCATAACACTAAGACGTTTGGTAAAGCTGTATTGATTAGAGAAGATGTAATGTTTGATGAGAATGGTGATTTGATTAGGAGGGAATAGGATGCTGAGTAATGGTCAAGCGTTAACTAAAGAACTATTAGCAGAAAAGAATCAGGAACAAAAGGAACCAATCCCCCCCTTTTCAAAAATAAATAAAGAGTCTATAGGGGTCCGAGAGGGGAGCTTCACGTAACACACGAGCTATTTCTATAGGGGGTGTGGTCATGAAAGGAGTGGAATTTTATGAGTGATAATCTAGATATAGAAAAAGAAAAACGAATTAAGAGAGAAATGACGCGATTAAACAGTTTATTGAAGAATTTAGATCCGAAGAAAAAAAGGGCTGTTTCTTCACTCATAAAAAATGCTGCTTTTATGGCTGTCACTTTAGAGGATTTACAAGAAGAAATTAATAAGAATGGTGTTACGGAACAATATCAAAATGGAGCGAATCAATATGGTATTAAGAAATCCTCAGCAGTAGAAGTATACAATACTATGATAAAAAATCATGTCCAGGTCATGAAGCAATTAACAGATTTGTTACCAAAAGAGCAACCTAAAGAAGAGGATGATGGATTTGATGAATTCGTGGCTGATAAATGAGTAAACGAGTAAGAAAGCAATACCCGTTAACTTATAATCCAATCATTGAGTATTACAATCAAATCGAATCTGGAGAAGTAATTGTATCTAATAAAGTTAGGCAAATATATAAGAAGCTTGTTGACGATGTGTATGATACTTCTTCTGTATTTGAGTATGATGCTAAGAAAGCGAATCATGTAATAGAATTCATTGAGAATTTTTGCAAACACTCAAAAGGTAGATGGGGCGGCAAGCCAATTGAATTGGAGATTTGGCAAAAAGCATTTTTAGCAGCTTCATTTGGATTTGTTCATAAGATTGACGGTACAAGAAAGTATAGAGAAGTGCTTTTAATTGTGGCGCGTAAAAACGGAAAATCAACTATTGCTTCTGGGATTGGATTGTACTTACAAGTAGCCGATGGAGAACCTGGTGCAGAAATTTATGCAGTTGCTACTAAATTAGACCAAGCAAAATTAGTTTGGTTAGATGCCAAAAGGATGGTTAAGAAATCTCCCGTATTATTAAAGCGAATTAAACCTCTTGTTCGTGAATTGAACGCAGATTTTAATGATAGTACGTTTAAACCTTTGGGAAGTGATTCAGAAACACTTGATGGTCTTAATGTTCATGGAGCGATGATGGATGAAATACATGCTTGGAAAGATAAGAATCTATATGACGTTATAGTGGATGGTACTTCTTCAAGGGAACAACCAATGATATTTATGATTACAACAGCTGGAACCATTCGTGAATCTGTTTATGATATGAAATATGAAGAAGCAGAGATGCTTTTAAATGGTTTAGATGATCCAGATGGTTATAAAGATGATCGTTTCTTGCCGATTATATATGAATTGGATAAAAGAGATGAATGGACTGATAATACTAAATGGGCAAAAGCTAATCCTGGTTTAGGTACGATAAAAAAGACGGATCAACTTGAAACAAAAGTAAATAAAGCAAAAGCAAATTCGTTATTAGCTAAAAACTTATTAACAAAAGATTTTAATATTCGTGAAACAAGTACAGAAGCTTGGTTAACATTTGAACAATTAAATAATAAAGCTATCTTTGATATAGAAAAATTAAAGCCTTCTTATGGGATTGGTGGTTGTGATTTATCTTCAACAACCGATTTAACCGCAGCGAAGGTTATTTTTATGCTTCCAAACGATCCACATGTCTATGTCTTACAAATGTATTGGCTTCCTGAAGATTTGCTTGAGCAAAGAAGTAAAGAGGATAAAATCCCCTATAACTTATGGGAGGAACAAGGATTATTAAGAACGACACCAGGCAACTCAGTGCATTATAAATTTGTGACTGAATGGTTTTTAGAAATACGTGATGAATACGGTATTTATATTCCGTGGATCGGTTATGATAGATGGTCCGCAAAATATTGGGTGGAGGAAATGGAAGGCTACTTTGGCAAAGAAGCAATGATTCCAGTTGCCCAGGGCAAACAAACCCTTTCTAGTCCTATGAAATTATTAGGAGCAGATTTAGAGTCTAAATTAGTAAATTACAACAATAACAGCATTGATAAATGGTGTTTATCGAATACAGCCATTGATGTTGATAAGAACCTTAATATACAGCCGAACAAAACAAATAATCAACGTAGAAGGATTGATGGAACCGCAGCACTTTTAAATGCATATGTGGTACTTCAAGAGAAACGAAATGATTATCTAAATATGATTTAAGGGAGGTGAGAAATTGGGGTTATTTAACAAGGTATTCGGAAAGAAACAACCGCCTACTACAACTCGTTTTGAAATGATAAACGACAATGGAGGGGGCTTTTTTGCGTGGAATGGAGATATCTATCAGAGTGATATTATCAGAGCATGTATACGTCCAAAAGCGAAGGCTGTTGGTAAATTAGTTGCTAAGCATATAAGGGACAATTCAAATGAATTTAAAGTAAATCCAGAGCCGTATATTAGATTTATTTTAGAAGAGCCAAATCCGTTAATGACGGGTCAAATATTTCAAGAAAAAATGACTGTACAATTAGAATTAAATCATAATGCATTCGCTTATATAAAGCGTGATGAGCTTGGTTTTCCAGCAGAAATTTATCCTATACCATGTGTAACTGTGGAAGTTGTAGAAGGGGTAGAAGGTGATATTTTTCTAACTTTCTACTTTAAAAACGGCAAGAGAATGACTGTTCCTTATGTCGATGTTATCCATCTTAGAAAAGATTTTAACAAAGATGATTTTTTTGGTGAACATCCAGGTAAATCATTATCTTCATTAATGGACATTGTTACAACTACTGATCAAGGAATTGTGAAAGCAATTAAAAATAGTGCGGTAGTGAAATGGATATTAAAATTTAAATCAGTTTTAAAGCAAGAAGACATTGATATGCAAGTTCAAAATTTCAAAAAGAATTACTTGAGTATTGATAATGAGAATGGTGGAGCGGCTTCATCCGATCCTCGTTATGATTTAGAGCAGGTCAAACCAGAAGCTTTTGTTCCAGATTCTAAGCAAATGCATGAAACGACACAAAGGATTTATAACTTCTTTAATACAAATGAAAAAATTATACAAAGTAAGTACACAGAGGATGAATGGAATGCTTACTATGAATCTGAAATTGAGCCATTGGCGATGCAGCTTGCTGGAGAATTTACCAGGAAGCTTTTTTCACGTCGTGAACGTGGATTTGGTAACAAGATAATCTTTGAAGCAGCAAGTCTTCAATACGCTTCCATGTCAACAAAAATGAATTTAGTTCAAATGGTCGATAGGGGAGCAATGTTACCAAATGAATGGCGTTCTATTCTTTCATTGGGCCCGATTGAAGGTGGGGATAAGCCAATAAGAAGATTAGATACAGCATTAGTTAAAGATGGAAATGTTACTGGTGGAAGAGGTGAGAAGAATGGACAAGACGGAAATGAGGGAAATAGTAACACAGAAGATTGAAATTAGAGAAGATGACAACGGTAATCGAACTCTAACTGGTTACGCTGTGAAGTGGGAAAAGAAATCTTTAGTAATGGGTTATTATCGTAAGTTCCGTGAACAATTCAAAAATGGAGCATTTACAGAGTCATTGCAAAATGATGACCAACGTTTTTTATGGTCCCATGATACATCAAAGGTTCTAGGCAGAACTAAAAATAATACCTTGCGTTTAAGCGAGGATGCGGTTGGTTTACGATTCGAATTGGATTTACCGAACACAACATTAGCCAATGATACCTATGAATCTATTAAACGTGGAGATGTCGATGGTGTTTCCTTTGGATTTAGCATGATAAACCAGGATATTGAAGAACCAGATGATGATCTCATGCTACGAACTGTTACGAAAGCAAAGCTATTAGAAGTAAGTGCTGTTGCTTTTCCAGCCTATCCAGATTCAGAGGTAAGTGCCAGGGGATATGATCCTTATAAACATTTTACAGAAGAAAGAAACCGCTCGGAAAAGCGTAAAAGACTTTATTTACAAACATTATTATAAAAAGGTGGAAACTTAAAATGAATAAAGAACAATTATTAAAACGTAAATCTGAAATTAGTGAGTTGCTAGGTGATGAAACTCGTTCTATCGATAATTTAAATGATATCGAAAAAGAATTAAGAGAAATCAATGAGCAATTAGCCGCAATTGAAAAACGTGAACAACTGTTAAAGGAAGCAAGGTCTATTAATGAGGGAAATGCACCTGGTACTCATAAAATTGAAACTTTTAATACAGATCCACTAAATGAGCAGCGTGAACTTGGTACGAATTCTCTTGAATATCGTAATGCTTTCATGAATTACGTATTAAACGGTGAAAATATTCCAAATGAACTACGTGCAAGTGCTGTTACAAAAACAGGCGATGTTGGTTCTGTTATTCCACAAACTGTATTAGATAAGATTGTGGAAAAAATCGAAGCTGTAGGAATGATTCTTCCATTAGTTACTCGTACAGCTATTAAAGGCGGAGTAAGTGTTCCGATTTCTTCTGTTAAACCAGTAGCTTCATGGGTAGCTGAAAGTGCTGGAAGTGATAAGCAAAAGAAAACAACAGGTGCTATCACATTTAACTACAATAAACTTCGTTGTGCAGTAGCAGTATCATTAGAGGTTGACACTATGGCTCTAGCGGTATTTGAATCTACTTTAATCAATAACGTTGTGGAAGCAATGACAAAAGCAATTGAACAATCAATTATCAATGGCACTGGAACTGGACAACCAAAAGGCATCTTGGCTGAAACACCTGTTGTAGGACAAGCATTAGATGTTGCTAAAGTTGAGTATAAAACATTGGTTGATGCAGAAGCAGCATTACCACTTGAATATGAAGATGGTGCTGTTTGGTGCATGACAAAGAAAACGTTTATGTCGTTTGCTGGGATGGTAGATACAAGCGGACAGCCTATTGCGAGAACGAATTACGGTATTAATGGTAAAGCAGAACGAGTTTTATTAGGACGTCAAGTTGTACTTTGCAACTATATTGATAGTTTCACTACTGCAGCAACTGGCAAACCATTTGCTTTCTTATTCAACTTCAGTGATTATCTTCTTAACACTAATTATCAAATGGGTGTTAAAAAATATGAAGATAACGAAACTGACGACATGGTTACAAAAGCAATTATGGTTGTTGATGGTAAAGCAGTTAATGTGAACTCTCTTGTAGTTCTTAAGAAAGCAGCGGCAGTTTAAGGAGCTGATAACAGATGAAAAGCTTAGTTATTAAGCCATTTATCGATAAAGATACACAAACAGGCTATTCAGAAGGTGATATGTACGAATCAGTTTATTCTAAACGTATCGCCTTTTTAGTTAAAGAAGGACATTTAAGTCCACCACCTAAGAAAACGGTGAAAAAAGATGCTTGATGTTGTAAAGAAAGCATTGCGTATTTCACATAACGCTCTTGATAATGAAATTTCAGATTTAATAGAAGCGGCCTGGCATGATTTAATGTTGTCGGGCGTTTCTTCTATAAAAGCGAGTGTGGATACTGATCCACTTATTAAACGAGCAATTATCACTTATGTAAAAGCTAATTTTATTCTAGATGCAAAAGAAGCAGAACGCTTTCAATTATCTTATAACATGCTCAAAAATCACCTAACATTAGCAGGTGATTACAAATGAACGATATTCTATTTTTTCCAATCGTTACAATTGTTGAGGATGAATTAGGGCAAAAAGAAGAAAAAGAAACGTTTAGTAGACAAGTATTTTGTAAAAAGAAATCTGTCCCGCAATCAGAATTCTTTCAGGCTGGGCAAAGTAATATCAAAGCTAGTCATGTATTGATTGTTCATATCTTGGATTACCAAGATGAACGAAAAGTAAAGTATCGAGATAAAGAATACAGCATTTACCGCATGTATGAAAGAGATGATGAAAAAATCGAGCTTTATTGTGAGGTGAAAGCTGGTGGCTAGTATTAACGATTTTACTAGTGAAATTACAAGGGAATTACAAAGATACACTCATTTAGTAGAAGAGGACCTTGAAGTGGCTAAAGAAGAAGTTTCAAAGAATCTTGTGGATGAGTTACAACGAAAAAGCCCAAAGAATACAGGTAAGTATCGTAAAGGATGGCGTAAGAAGAAAGTTGGTAATGCAATTGTTGTTCATAATGCGTTAAAACCGCAACTTACACACTTGTTAGAAAAAGGACATGCAAAAGAAAATGGCGGACGTGTACCGGCTCAAGTCCATATTGCTCCAGCTGAAGAAAAAGCAATAAATGAATTTGTAGAGCGAGTTGAAAGGGCGATTCAACAATGAATTTAATTGAATTAAAGAAAATCCTTGATGCTACAGGTTATCCTGTGGCGTATTCGCATTTCACAGCCTTACCAAATAATCCAGTACCGAAACCGCCATATATTTGTTTTATTGCTGATGGTTCAGCGAATTTAATGGCTGACAACATGGTATATCACAAGATAAATGATTTAAGTATAGAGCTTTACACAACTAAAAAAGATTTAGCTGCAGAAGCCAAACTCGAAAAAGTCCTAGATGATTGTGAAATTCCTTATGAATCGCAAATAGAGGGGCCTATTGAATCCGAAAAAATGTATCAAAAAATATATGAAACGAGGTTGATATAAATGCCTGAGAATAAAGTTGTTTTTGGTCTAAAGAAAGTACATTATAGTGTCATTTCTGAAGATGAGACTGGAAAAATCACATATGGTACACCAGCTAAGCTACCTGGTGCGGTTGAAATGAAGTTAGAGCCTAAAGGTGAACAAACAGATTTTTACGCAGACGATAGCAACTACTACACTGAATCAAGCAACCAAGGTTATGAAGGTACACTAACTATTGCCAATATTACCGAAGCATTCCGCACTGAAGTTTTAGGTGAAGTTTTAGATGAAGTAGACAAAGTTCTTACAGAGGTTTCAAATGCGAAATTCAAGAAAATCGCCCTTATGTTTGAGTTTGATGGCGATGTGAAGGCAACACGTCATGTACTTTATAACGTATCCGTATCACGTCCTGGTGCTAACTCTTCCACAAAGAGTGATAAAACTGAACCAAATACAACAGAATTATCATTCGTAGCAGCACAACATCCGGTTAATTATAAAGTTAAGACATCAACAACAGTTGGTACACCAGCGAAAACTTATGATGATTGGTATACAAAAGTATATGAGAAAGTTGTGGGGGCATAATTAGATGGAAAAAACAATTGTAATTGATGGGAAAGACGTTCGTTTAAAAAGTACTGGCGGTACAGCTAAAAGATATAAATCTCAATTTAAGCGTGATTTATTAGCGGATATGCTAGGTTTAGGAGTACTTTCTGCTGTTATTTCATCTGAAAGCGACCAAGTAGACTTTTCTAACAGTGATCTAAGTAAATTAGATTTCGAAGTTATTTACGATTTAGTTTGGGTATTTGCTAAAACAGCAGATAAAGAGATTCCGGATCCATTAACATGGCTTGATACATTTGAGGAGTTCCCAATTGCTGAAATTATTAATGAAATTCAAGACTTAATTAAAAGTACTGTTCAATCAAAAAAAAAATAAATGAAGATGGACAAGAGCAAGACGTTGATGGCGAGTTTTCTACTGATACGTTTCTTGCTCTTTGTTATTTATCTAAATTAACGAGTGAAGATCTAGAAGTAATGACGATTGGTGACTGTATAGATTATATCGAAGAATTTGTTCAGATTAATAATCCAGATAAAGAAGATAAAAAATCAAGAAAAGCTACTCAAGAAGACTTTAACGCCTTCTAAGAAAGAGAGGTGAGATTATGGCAGGAGGAAGAATTAAAGGAATTACGATTGAAATCGGCGGAAATACTCAACCGTTACAAAATGCCTTAAAAGATGTTAACAAACAAAGTGAGGCCGTAGCTAAAGAGTTAAAAGATGTTGAACGACTCTTGAAGTTCAATCCAGGTAATGTTGAAGCTTTAGCTCAAAAACAAAAATTACTCACGCAGCAAATTGAAAATACCACTCAAAAACTAGATAAATTAAAGGCAGCAGAACAACAAGTTCAAGCGCAATTCCAAAACGGAAAAATTTCAGAAGAACAGTATCGAGCATTTAGGCGTGAAATTGAATTTACAGAAGGGTCACTTAATGGCTTAAAAAACAAACTCGGAAACATGAAAGCTGAGCAAGAAAATGTAGCAAGATCAACCAGACAGTTAGAAACTTTATTCCATGCTACAGGAAAAAGTGTTGACGATTTTGCAGGAGCATTAGGGAATCGTCTTGTGAATGCAATTATAAGTGGAACAGCCACAAGTAAACAACTTGATGATGCTATAAGTAAAATCGGCAAAGAAGCACTTGGCGCTAGTGCTGATATAGATAAAATGAAAAAAGCTCTGTCATCTGTGGATGATGGGGCTTCTTTAAAATCTGTAAAACAAGAACTAAATAACGTCGCGAAAGAAGCAAAAAAAGCAGGAAATGAAGTTAATGATTTAAAGATTGAAATAGAAAACGTGTTAGCAGCTGGTGCAGCTGGTGCTGGTATAGGTAAAACACTAGAAACCGCACTTGATACTTCTAAATTAAAGACAAAGATTGATATAACTTTTAATGTCCCGGAAGAATCAAAGAAATCTGTGGAAGCAGCAGTTAGAAGTGTAGAAGCGTATGGAGTTGATACAGCAGCATCTTTAGAGGGTGTACGTAGACAATGGGCTTTAAATAAAGATGTAAGCGACGAAACGAATGCAGCAATTGCCAAAGGAGCAGCCGTTATATCTCAAGCTTATGAGGGCATAGACTACACAGAGTTAATTCAAGAAACATACGAAATAGGAAACGAATTAGGGATAACTCAAGAAAGTGCACTTGGTATGGTTGATGCGTTGTTAAAAATGGGATTTCCACCAGAGCAACTAGATATCATTGCCGAATACGGAAGTCAGCTGACTCGTGCAGGCTTTAAAGCTGAAGAAGTCCAAGCAATTATGGAAGCAGGCGTTGAAACAGGTAGTTGGAATTAGATTATAGTTCCCTTGTATGGCGACATACAATGACAAACTCCTCTAATTCAGTGAAACTCTCAAATGAGACAATACTGAGCGAAGCCTTTTAATTAAGGAACGTGCAACGACTAGTCGAAAGACGTAGGGTGTAAGCAAATGACACTCGAAACGGGGAGCAACTCAAAGAGTTGAAGATATAGTCTAATCTATGCGGTGACGTATAGCAGTTCATAACAGAACGGGCGTGACTTTGCGAATCACGTTGAATATAAATGATTGATAATCTCTTAGACGGGTTAAAAGAAGGACGGATCAAACTAGCTGAATTTTCTCAAGGAGCAGATAAAGCTTTAAAAGAAGCGCTTGCTGGTTCTGGGATTGCCGCAGAACAAATAGAAAAGTGGGGAGCATCTGTCGCTAAAGGCGGAAGTGAAGGCTCGCAAGCCATGGTAGAAGTAGCTAAAGCGATTGAAGGAATAGAAGACCCTATTAAAAAGAACCAAGTGGGAGTTAAGGTTCTAGCAACTATGTATGAAGATCAAGGTCAAAATATAACTAATACCTTGATTGGTGCTTCACAAAAAACAATAGATTTTAAAAATAATCAAGACCAATTAAATGAATCTGTCAAAAAGATGGATGCAAATCCAGCCGTAATGATGCAACAGGCTATGGCAGATTTAAAAATAGCACTTGAACCTGTCCTAATGGTTATTGCGCAAGTTGTGGGTAAAATTGCCGAATGGATTCAGAATAACCCTACTTTAGCAGCGACTATTACTGTAATCGCTACAGCAATTGGAATTGTAATGGCGGCACTTGCAGCATTAACCCCAGTACTTTTGTTAGTAACAACCCAAGCATTAACCTTTGCAGGAGTTATGGCTGTTTTGACAAGTCCAATTACTTTAGTGATCACAGCGATAGCGGCTGTAATAGCCATATTAATATTATTCGGCGATCAAATAATGGCCGTATACAATGAATATTTGAAACCTACAGTTGACCAAATAGTAGCTATAATCAATGAAACCTTAAAACCTGTATTTGAACAAGGATTTACAATCATTAAAGAAATTGTTAAAGATGCATTTACGATTATTCAACGTGTATGGAATGAAATATTATCTCCTGTATTTTCGGTTATTGGCAGTATCATCCAAAATATTCTTTTACCAGCCTTCAAATTTGTATTTACTGCTATCAGTAGCGTTGTTGGTGATGCATTTAGCGGGATAAAAACAGTGTGGGATAATGTTTTAAAACCAATTCTTAATGGTATTATCGATTTCATTTCAGGTGTGTTCACAGGGGATTGGGAAAAAGCATGGGGCGGCGTTGTTAAAATTTTTGGTGGGATTTTTGAGGGTATTAAATTAGCTGCAAAAGCACCGCTGAATGCCGTAATTTCATTAATCAATGGAGTGATTAAGGGGATTAATGGTATTTCTATTCCAGATTGGGTTCCAGGATTTGGTGGTTCTTCACCTAGTATTCCAACAATTCCTATGTTAGCAACAGGCGGTAGACCTGTAGGGAATGGATCATTCATAGCCGGAGAAGCTGGCCCGGAGTTATTCACAAAACGTGGTAGTTCTATCACAGTAACGCCGTTATCATCTTCCGAAAGGTCTTTAGGTATTACAGGAACTATGGGACAACTCGTAGGCGATATGAGTCGTACAATGGCTAATTCTATGAATCAATTAGCTGATTTAAAAGGCGTTATGAGTGGAGTTTATAGAAGTATGTCAAATAGTTCGCAGGCACTAAAAGGGAATACAAATAATAATAGTGTGGAAGGCAATACAGCGAAGCAATCAGGTGATATTATTTCATACAACTTTGCTGATATGCTCAGAGGCTCCACATTTGTGGTTAGAGAAGAAGCTGATATACAAAAAATAGCAAGAGAATTAGGGAAATTTATAACAGGATCAGGAAGGCAGGTGTAAAAACTATGAGTTTAACGATAGATGGGAAAAAACTTAGTGAACTAAAACTAGCTCTTTTACCAGAATTTCAACATCCAGCAGCTCCACCAGTTCGTAACTACACAGTTTCTATCCCTGGTCGTCCTGGTGCTTATTACTTTGGTTCGGATTTAGAACCTATGGAGTTTAACCTACCTTTACTTGTTAAACCGCAAGAAAATAGATTTGAATTAGCGGCAGCTATCAGAAAAATGGTGGCTGCCTTTATTGATCCTTATGGGAAACCAAAAGAAGTGAAATTAATTTATGATTACGAGCCTGATAAGTATTATCTGGCCAGATATAGTGGTTCGATGCCAATCGAGCGGTATTTAAGTATGGGTAAGTTTGAATTACCTATGATAGCTTATGATCCTCATGCTTATTCAATTGTGGAAAGTACTGAAGATGTATTATGGGGAGATAACATTCCATTTATGTCAGATATTCTTCTTGGTGGTAGCGATTCTTCTTATGTTGTAACCGAATCACAGAATTTGAGTGTCAAAAATGCAGGTTCGAAAGTATCACGACCAGTAGTAGAAATATCGGGAAGCGCAACATCCTTAACTCTCACTATAAATGGCGAGAGTTTTTCTTTTGGGACGTTTACTAATTCTTCATTTGTAATTGATGCAGAAAGATACGCAGCCATTAAAGATGGAAGTAATTTCTTATTCCAATTAAAAGGAGATTTAGAAAAGTTAGAGTTGAAACCAGGCGCAAATGTAATACGAATAGGCGGTTCAAACCTAAATATAAACATTGCATTCAAATACTGTGCTAAATATATATAAGGTGGTGGAATAAATGGCTGATGCGCCTAAATTATTACCAACGGATTCCTTGAAAGTAGGTTATCCGAAGATTAACCAAGGAATAACAAATGCGAATGAAGCGCTGAATAAATCATTTACTGCGGAGTATAATTCTACAAATGCTATCAATATTGCTGATAATTTAAAAAAACAGTTAGATGAACTTGTTATTGAAGGAGATTCTTCTGTTGAAGCAGCTCAAGCAAGGGTAGATGAAGAAAGAAGGAAATTCGATACACTGAAAGATCGCTTAGATTATAAAGACCGTGAAATAAATAAAATAAGCGCTACAAACGCACAGTTCCGATTAACTATATTAAGTGCTTATGATGATATTGAAGCATATCACCCAAAAGTCATTAATTTTGGTTCAAAGTGGAATGGTTACTATTATTGGATGGCATTTACTCCGTATCCTGGTGGGGATCAAGCAAAAGAAAACCCACATGTGTTGGCTAGCAACGATATGATCACTTGGATAGAACCTACAGGATATAAAAACCCATTGGAGCCACAACCACCGGGGACACCTGATAAACAGTACCAGAGCGATACCCATATTGTCTACAACCCGAACTTCAATAGAATTGAAGTGTATTGGAGATATGTAGATGATTCACTGGGAACCGTTACCATTTATAGAAAGACTTCTACTAACGGTGTGAACTGGTCACAAAAGGAAGTAGCGTTGCAAGATGATAGAAATAAACAAGACTATTTAAGTCCAGCTATTATTTTTGAAGATAATAAGTATAAAATGTGGGCTGTTGGTAATGGGTATAAAGTTATTTATGCAGAAAGTGCTTTAGGGACGAACTGGGGAACCTTTAGAGAAATCAATATACCATTTGAAAGTCAAATGAACCCATGGCATTTAGATGTTATTCATACAGATAAAGGATATGAAATGGCTGTTGTTGCTTTTAAAGATGGACAAGATAGGAATACTATGAGTTTATTCCATTCGTTATCAAAAGACAATGTGAATTACTCTATTGCTAAAGAAATATTGAGTCCTTCAAATCAAGAATTCACATGGGATAATCGTGGCATATACCGATCTAGTATTACAAAGATAGATGGTATTTATTATATTTATTACTCTGGAGTTAATAAGAAGTGGGAGCGTGGAACTGGGCTTACCTTCGGTGAACATGTAGAACATCTAAAAGGACTAGATCGACATGATTTATATATTCAATCAAACGTAAAAGCAGTAAATATGGTTTATGAAGCATTCTTACGAAATTACGGGCTTCAAATTTCTTCACAACAATCAAATGGGTCCTTGTGGAAAGCTTGTTTGAAATTCAGTACCGCTGATGAAGTTAAATTTGTTAATGATTTTTCTGCAAATGTACTAATTAATTTAGCTGTTGAAGCAATTCGGACAAATAACGGATTAAAATTCATTGGTAAATCAGCTTATTATAATTCAAATGAATTTAAACTATATGAACCAGGAAAAGCGAGTATGGTTGGACTTGGAGAAGCAGATTTCTTCAGACCTAAATTAGTAGGTAACCCGACGAAAGCAGGCGGAATGGAAGTGTCAGCGGTTGTATTTGAGGATGCTGGTCGATGGGCGGGAGTTGAACGTGAAGGCGCTATCCGATATGATGCAGTCCAAAAAAAGCATCTTGGATATGACGGGACGAAATGGAATCCTCTATATTAGTGGATAAATTTAAAAACAAAATAAAATATAATTATTCATTTTAATAAAATGATATGAAAAAAAATGAAAAGATAATAGAATGAATGAGGGGCGACACAAAAAAATTAGGGAGACTAAGGTATGAGTGATAAAACAGAAGTTAAGTATAAAGCTTCAAATGGTATAGAATTGACTTATATGGAAGATCCATATCCAGTTCAAAATTACATGGGGAAACAGAAACTTTTGGTTATTTTTCAATCGTTAGGTGATGAAAAATCAGACGATCAAAGAAAAAGGTATCCTTATACCTTGATCGACGGTTTGAGATTTTATAATTGTAGAAAGTTATATATAAAAGATGATCGCGGAATTGCTGGTGATTATTACCTTGGTTTGAATGGTAAATTAGATACTAAAGATGCTGTATCAGAATTCTTAAAGAAAAAAATAGTTGAATACGGCATATCAAGAGAGAATATTACTACATTTGGTTTTTCAAAAGGTGGATATGCCGCTTTAATGTTTGGATTTGAGTTAGGAGCTGCGAACATTATCACAGCTGTACCTCAGTTTAATTTGTGGAGTTGGATTTCAAAGTATAAGCCATTTCTTGACTATATTCTTCCTGAAAATCCATCACAAAAAGACAAGGAATATTATGCACATTACTTAAAAAATGTCATTGAATGCTCAATAAGTAAACCAAATGTTTACGTTGTAACATCACATAATGACAATACTTATAATGATCACATTCCACAATTAATCGAGACTTTAGAAATAAAAGGAATTGAACCAAAAATTTATCATAATGATGAGTATACTGTAACAAGGCATAATAATGTAGTAGTTAATTCGATGAACGAGATATTTGCAATTTTGAGCATTGTTTTAAGTGATAAAGATATTAGAAATCTTTTTAACTAGAATATAAAAAAGATATAGTTTTGATAACAAAGAGGGACAATCGTCTCTCTTTTTATTTTCTATAAACGTAGAAAGTAGGTGATACATTGCGACACATAAGAGTTTTTGATATCAATATGAATTTAATGGCTATCTTAGAAAATGCCTATAAAATTGGATATGTAAAAGAGACTAATAATTTGTGGACGTGTTACTTTTCATTGCCTCTTACCGATCCGAAACGTTTAGAAGTTAAACCGAAACGGTTTATTGAATTGTACGATCACGATAAATATATTGGTAAGTTCATAATTAATCCTAAAAAAACGGTAAAAAACGAAAGTGACCAGAGCATAACATACAATTGCGAGCACGTTTGGAGTACTTTACACTCAGACGTGCTTTTTCGTTACCATCAATTAACGAATTGGACGACAAAGGATGCTCTTCAATACCTTATCAATCAACAAGAAACAAAGCATTGGAAGCTTGGAACAGTTGAGTTTACACGTTATTTTCATTATGCATGGGAAAATGAAGATTCTCTCTTAAACGCCCTTGTAAGTGTACCTAAACCGTTTAACGAATCATATGTGTGGACGTGGGACGATACGAAATATCCCTTTACCCTTAATCTCGTTCGCGCAACAGATGAAAAGGTCGATGTTATTCGATATGGGAAGAACTTAAAAGGGATTGAGAAGGAAGAAGATCCAACAGGATTAATCACACGAATTTATCCGCTTGGGTACGGTGAAGGTATAAACCAGCTGGGTATTGAGAAAGTAAACGGCGGGGTTCCATATTTACAGGCAGAACAGTCTATTATTGATAAATACGGCATCCACAAAAGGATATGGGCTGACAGAAGGTTTGAAGATGCAGAATCCCTTAAAGCTTCTGGTGGCGGTCTTTTAGATACGTATAAAAAGCCGTTGGTCACTGTATCTGTGGAATGTATAGATTATGAGCTTATTGATCCATATAAGCTTGTGAAATATGATGTTTCGAAAATAGTAGGTGTGTATGACGAGGACACTGACACGAATGATGATTTGCGAATTATGAAAATAACGAAGCCTGATATTTATGGTGACCCATCTAACATACAATTTGAAATCGGGAATGTACGGGATGATATAGGAGCAACTATTACTGATTTGCAGAAAAAGCAATTAGTTAATGATACTTACGCTCAAGGTAGCACTAATATTGATAGTCGGGACTTCCAAGATAATTGTGACCCTGAGCATCCGGCGGTTATAAGGTTTCAAATACCAAATGATGTTATGAATGTGAACGAGCTATTACTGACATTTGAAACGTTGAGATTCAGGGCGTATGAACGCGCCATTAAAGGAGGTGGGGCTGTTGTTGCTTCAACATCTTCCGGTGGTGCTACTGTAGGTTCAACAAGTTCTGGTGGTGCTACTGTAGGTTCCACAAGTTCAGGAGGAGCAACTGTTAGTTCAACAAGTTCTGGCGGTGGTACAGTTAAAGCTTCAAGTAGTGGAGGAGATCATGTTCATAAGATGTTTCATGGTGGTGGTATTGTTCCTGCCGAACCTACAACAATAGGATTGTATACAGCTTTTTCTGATCCCGGAAGAAATACAGCGGCTTCATTTTACGCAAAAGGAACGGGATCTAGTTTCTATACACACGGTTCCAGTGGAAGTCATACACATGATATTTCATTGCCGGACCATTCGCATAGTATCAGTATTCCTGACCATAGTCATAGCATTAGCATTCCAAACCATACACATGATATCAGCATTCCTAATCATACACATGATATCCAATTGCCAGATCATACCCATGAAATTGAGTTTGGTATTTTTGAATTAAACGAAACACCATCAAAAGTAACAATAACTGTGGATGGTAATGTATTACCGCTTGATTCAATGAGTGGACAAGATATTAATTTAGTACCATATTTAGCAAAAGATAATAGCGGCAAACTTCAGCGTGGTCGTTATGTTGAGATTAAAATTACACCTAATAAGTTAGCTAGAATAAATGCTACTGTTACGGGGCGACTTTTTATCCAGTCAAGAAGTGGCGGCACGTTTTAAGATAAATGATTAAAAATAGAGAAGGGATGGATAACATATGCAAACAATCGAAATCCATACACAAGGCGGATTAAAACACACTGTACAATCTAAAACATACGATGCACAGGTACTAAATGAACAATTAAATAGTAATGACTTAATCACCGTGCTTATCGGTGATTTTATTATTCAACGAATTGATGTGAAACGTATTTTACCAATCAATTTACCAACTGTGGAAGGCACAACAAAGTTAAAAGTTCATACAAACGGCGGAAAAGAAATTGAGATTGTAACAAATGATTATGATCCAATCTACTTAAATGAACAATTGAACAATAGTAATACCATTACGGTTGTAATTGGTGATTATATCTTCTCTCGAATTGATGTAAAACAGGTTGTCCCAGTGAAAGAAGAACCGAAAGAACCTGAGCAACCGACAGACCCAGTTGAACCGCCAACAACTGAAGAACCAACAGGAGAAACTAAAGAGCAGTTATAGGCTGGTCTTTTTATTTTTGATAAAGGAGTGGAATGATGGATCGTATTGATGTGTTAATGAAAACATTTATAGCTACATCCGGAGCATTTTGCGGATACTTTTTGGGAGGATGGAATGCAACATTGAAAATCTTAGTTACGATGGCGGTCATTGATTATTTAACTGGCATGATCGCAGCAGGATACAACGGAGAGTTAAAAAGTAAAGTAGGTTTCAAAGGCATCGCCAAAAAGGTGGTGCTTTTTCTTTTGGTTGGAGTGGCTGCGCAATTAGATACAGCGTTTGGAAGCAACAGCGCTATCCGTGAAGCAACA
>NZ_AYMH01000025.1:0-12230 GCF_000633475.1 Bacillus sp. H1a
TTTACCTATCGCAACGAATAGGAAAGGGAAACGAGAAGATAAAATAAGACCGTTCCTTTTATAGGAATGGCCGTACAAATATTATGTGCTGGAGGTCGCACCAAATGGCATAAGATGTTTTCTCTAAACAGTATGGACAGGGAATTTTATGATTATACGTAAAAATGGCAGGTAATTGAATAAGTTACCCGCCATGTTTTTAAAATACACGGAGGAGAGAGCTCCGATTTGAAAGAGTGAAGCCGTGGGAAGTCGGCTTGCAGGTAGTATGTACAATATAAAAAAGATTATTCGAAAAGGGAAATTGGATACTTAAAATCTTAACAAAATAGTTATTTAAAGGGATGTTGATAATTGCTTATATATCGAAAAACTATTTAGCTATAAGAAATATAGTTTCATCAGCCTTGGAAAACCCATACAACTTTCTTCCGAACTGTAAAATACCTTCTTCACTCTCTGTTAAAGTTTTAATATCATTTTCAAAATAGTGTCCAACGTTCTTTAAATAAGATAATTTTTGTTTTTCATTATTAAGTATAATTTGTTTTTCCTTAATCATTTGCTCTTGCTTATAAAGGGAGGTTTGGGCGGAAATAACCATAGGTAGCATAAAAGCTAGCGCTAGTAAAAGACGACGTCTTAGTTTTTTATTCGTTCGTTGGTGATTGTTAGTATTAATTTGGTTTTTTAGGAATGATTGTTGTGATGGTAATTTTGGGATGCTTCCCATTTTAATGCCTCCATTACTAATTATAAATTTAAAATGTTTAAAAGTATTATATATGCTAAATGGGTAATTTTGAACCTATTTTGGTAAAGATAGGTTTTGTAAAATTTAAATAAAATCCTTATTTGAATGTAAAAAAGCCCCCACATAAACGTAAGGACTTTTCTAAAATGAAAGTTTTGATCTTCAATTATCATTATATACCATAAATAAAGTACATTAAAGTGAAATTTTAACAAAAACGCTATTTTAGTTGAAAGTGAGGTGGATTAATTGCAAGTTGATAAAACCTTGTCGGAATTATGGCATCTAAGAGGTGGATTAAATAGAGGGTTAATGACTCGTGAAGAGTATGAAGAAGAATCTCAAGATATAGCTTTTATGGCAATAAACACAATAAAAAAATTACAAAGGAGAATAAGTGAACTTGAATTAGAAAACAATCAATTGAAAGGTGTAAATAAGCTTTCTTAATAAAAATTTCATTTGGTAGAAATAAAAACCCTAGTTTCCTAGGGTAATGGTATAACAGCTCAATATATTTTATCCTTCTATATCGTAACGTAATATTACGTTAAAAACATCAGGTAAATGTAACCAATTACAGAAAATAAGAGCAGCTAGCAAAAGCTAACTGCTCAGGTAATGGAATATGGTTAAGAAATGGGTTGTCTACAGTATTGACGGAATATTGAGTTTTACTCGTGAAGAAATACGTTTAACTTAATGCATAGCCCACGATCAAAGTTAGTGTTAAAAACACAGATAATAATAATGTTAGTAGAACTGTTACTATGCTTCTAAGCATTGCTATCCAATTATCTACTTTAGAGAATCCTTTAATACCAGCAAAAAAAGTTCCTATTGAAAAAATGAGTACAAAAAATAAAGGGTGGATAGGTAGTGAATTCATAATAAACATCTTCGTTTCAGATGAGGCTATCGAACCCATTTCAAGATATAAGAGGAATAAACCAATGCAAATAAAAGAAAAAATAAAGGACCATAGATTGATGTTATGTTTCATAGCTTTCTCCTATATTATCAAAATATTTTCATTTAATTTTAATGGAAAATAAAAGGAAAAGATAGCGGTTATAAATTGAAATAAATTTTTTAACAAAATAATCGCTTTTAAAGCGAGGTTGGGAGAATGAAACCTTTGAAGAAAAGAAAAGATAGAAAAGTAATTGCTCGTCGTGCAAAAGCAGTGGAGAAACAACAAGTTGATAACGCTTGGAGAAATATCTTTGTACGAGCTGGTATTTTAAAATAAATGAAAAATAAATATCGTCCGGCTAGAAAACTAGAGGACACCAATTCGTTAAAGCAGCAATTAGGGCTGTTTTAGGAATAGGTGTCCTTTTTATTTTGAAAAGGGAGATGGAGAAATGAAGATACTAAAAGATCAGTTGCGTGAATGGAAAAAGCAATCTAAACAAGCGAAGAAGAAAAATAAGAAAAAACGAAAAGAAAAATTAAGTACTCGTGACATTGAAGATTTAATGGGAATTCGTGGGCCGCGTTATGAGCGTAGACGTGGAGCATTAAGACAAAAATAACAAATCACTTAGGAGGAATTCAGTATGAATAAACAATTATCATTTAAAATGCCCATTGTAGATGAAAAGGAGACAAAAAAAGCCATAGAGGAAGTTTTTGAAGAGTACAGACGTTATTTAGCGACTATGTCACTCGACCTTTTGCCAAAAGTGACGCCATCTTATTCTATTATTCCTCCATGTGTTACCAATGAATTCAATAGTTCTACAGAGGATATCGCGCTTGAAAGAGTTCAATTTGAACGGACACGAGAAAAGTTTATGAAGTGGATTCATCGAGCGGTTAATAGGTTGCCAAATACAGAAAGAAAAATTGTGATTCTATTCTACATGGACGAGGAAATGGGGTATGATCCTGACATCAGAGAAGAAATTGGAATAGGTAAAACAAAGTATTATCAATTAAAAGGTAAAGCTATATTACGTCTTGCATTCAGTCTAAAGAAAGAAGTATTCAAACAGGATACTGAAAGTGAAGAGGTACAAAGTGTATGAACATTGTACAACCGATTCGAGATAAAGAAATAATACAAGAAATAAAGGAGTTCTATAAGAAGCAGAATGAGAGGAACTACATTCTGTTTCTTCTTGGTATGAATACAGGGTTCAGAATATCGGATATATTGCGTTTACGCGTTCGCGATGTAGAGGGTTGGAATATTGTGATACGTGAAAAGAAAACGAAGAAGATTAAAGATGTGAAGATGCCTTCGGAACTGAAGAGAGCTATTCGAAATTATACAGAAGGAAAGCCAAAGAATGA
The DNA here is from genome assembly GCF_000633475.1 of Bacillus sp. H1a. Taxonomy (NCBI): domain Bacteria; kingdom Bacillati; phylum Bacillota; class Bacilli; order Caryophanales; family Bacillaceae; genus Bacillus; species Bacillus sp. H1a. The sequence goes on from NZ_AYMH01000025.1 coordinate 3,056, forward strand.
ATATTTGATTAAGAGTAGGAATGGAAAGAATAAACCAATTACTCGTACAATGGCTTATGTGATACTAAATCAAGCGGCAAAAGAGTTTGGTTTGGAACGTATAGGAACGCATTCGCTTAGAAAAACATATGGATATCATCATTATAAGCAATTTAAAGATGTAGTTGCTTTGCAAAAAATGTTAAATCATACGGATTAAAAACGATCCATCTTATGTGAAGTTTAGTAAGAAAAGCACAGTGGATTCTTCTATTGTTGGAAAGCGTGTTGTTTCTAAAGTTAATAATCTACGTTTCTATGATGCTCCATCTTGGCAGGATAAAGATGTTGGTGGTTCTGTGGATGCAGGGTTAGGATTCACAATTGATGCGAAAGTAACTGTCAATGGATCGTCACAATATAAAGTACACAATAGTAAAGGCAAAACATACTATGTAACAGCAAACGAAGCCTATGTGTATGTGAAGTGAGTTTTTGACAAAAGAATAGTTTGATGAACAAAAAAGAGCCGTCCCATTGGGCGGCCCTTTTTTTATTTAGTATTAAAATAAACTTTTTGCATACTTAATGTTTTATAAACAAATTTGAAATCATCATTCTTTTTTATGTATTGTACAGAATAACCTTCAGCTTCAGCGCCTTTAAATACTTCACTTTGTAATGGCGTCGGAATGATAGGGTGATGTTCTGTATCCAATTGATATACTTTTCCATCTGCAGAAACATATTCTGTATTCATAATATCATCAGAACGATACGCGAAATCAGCTGTATCTGCATCCACTACTTTGGTTTTTACTTTTACTAGAACATATTCCATGTCGTCAGCTGGAGCTTTATTGAATTGATTTTCCTGTTGAATTAATTTCCATGCTTGTTCACCTCGAAGAACCTCTTGAATAGAAACCTCGACTTTTGCCTTGTAAGATTTTGAAGTTGCCTGATCAAAAATATTATCTTCAAAAGTTGCTGATTGTCCTATAGCTACTGGGTTTGAGCGAGAACCTGCTTTTGATTCTGCTTTTTTCTCTTCTTTTTTAGGTGAAGAACTTGATTGTTGTTCCTGTTTTGGTTCAGAATCCTTCTTTTTAACTTCCACATTTGAAGATTCTGAACAAGCACCAAGTACACTTGTAATTAATGCACCTGCAGCTACTACCTTAATTAAATTTGTTTTCATTTCTTATCCCCCTTAATATGTATAACATCGATAATAAGTATATCAAATTACTAAGGAGAATTTTACAAAAAGTTTGTTAATATAGATTTTTTTGTAAGAATTTAATAAAGCTAAATCTAAAAAGAGCTAGCTTTACGAATTCATCATTTATGATTTTTAAAACCGTCTCCTTTTAGGGGACGGTTTCTTTTATCAATGAATATACTATATTAAGAAATTTAAGAGGTGATAATAATTGGATTATTTAATTGAATTAAATCAGTGGGGCATAAAAGAAGGTTTACCTACTAAACCCTATGTAGATGCAGATTATATACAAGCTGATAAGAATATCCAGGGGATAAACAATGCGCTACAATTTGCAGCATCTAATAATTACTCTGAAGTTATTCTTCCAAAAGGCAATTACACTCTATGTTATCCACGTGAGATTGTTATGGTTTCCAATTTAGATTTTAATTTAAATGGATCAACATTAAAAGTTATATACGATTCTAATAAAAAATCGCCATTTGACAATAGAACAACTACTGATTATTACAACTTCAAAGGGAATAGTATCGTATTTAGTAAAGTCACCAATTCTAATTTATTTGGTGGAACTATAATTGGATGTAGGGACGACAGAAGTTTCTCTAATCCTCTAGAAGTAGCAATAGAGAATACGTATGGTATTCTCTTTCAAAAAAGTTCAAATTATTGTTCTGTGAAAAAATGTAAGGTTCGCGATTATATGGGCGATAATATTTCATTTAGCTCAAACTCGATATTTGACTATGGAGAATTTGATCAAGGTCTTACTTTGAGTGCCTTAGATTACAACACTGGACAACCTATTACCTCTACGAATACACTCACAACAAAGATGTTAAATATACCTCAAGATTTAACACCAAAGATTACTTCCTTCCTTATAGCTGGAGCAGGATACGCTAGAACAACAAATTTAAATAGTAAAGACTTGGATATCTTCTTTTACGATAATAACAACAATTTTATAGGGGTTATGAAGAAAAGAAGAATCTATACAGATATTTCAATCCCAGTTAACGCAATGAAATTTAGGCTTCAATTTTATAATGAAAACAATGTAAATAAGAATCTGCAATATACAATTATGTTTGGTGGTATCCCTCACCATAACACTGTTGAAAAATGCGAGGTTTTTAATGGGCATAGGGGTGGTATCACTTTAGGGGGGAATTACAACGAAGTTATAAATAATAAAATCCGCGATAATGGAAAAGGATTGGTTAGGTTTTTGGATGGAAAACCTATTTTCAACAATCCAACTCGTTATTCAATAAACATGGAAGATTCATACGGAGCAAGCTGTACCATAAAAGATAACGAAATTTACGGCAGTTATCACGGTATTTTAGTTGGTTGCTATGATGTCTTAATAGAATATAATCACATTTACAATATAGATTACCTAGCGATTAATTTTTATTCTTTAATGCATGCAACTATTAAGGATAATTACTTATACAACTGTCAAAATAACATTGGACTCATGACTTCTAATTTTAGTACGGCGTTTGTGAATATTATAGACAACAGTTTCACAGGGGGTAATATGAATTTAACTAATGATTCGTATAGGGTTTCTTTATCTAACAATCAATACGTAAACCCTGAATTCGTTGCATTGGGAGATAATTGCACATTTGATAATAATTATATTGTTTTTACAGAAAATCCGACTACCACACCATGGATAAAAGCAAACAAAATAAGCAAATGTACCTTTAAATCGGCTTTAACACAAAGAGAGATGACGTTTAAAGTTAAAGAATATGATAGCTGTAGATTCGAAAATTTACGAGTCAGATCAGAAAACCCTAATACTCAAACTGTAGACGTTTGTGAGTTCACAAGGTCAGAACTTCTTAATTGCGAGTTGAGAAATCATTTGTTTAGTGGGAGTCCAATGAATATTAGAGTTACTAAATCAAAACTTATAGATACAACTTGCGAAGTTGGTATTACAAATGTGGATAATCAAGTACCATACACTACACTGGAAGACTGTGCTATCTCGATTAATACGAAAAATAATTTATTCTTATCTGATACAAATCGTCCATATACAACTTTTGTAGTAGAGAAATGCAATGTTACTATTAATAATCCAGCATTCGCTTCTCTCTTAGCTTCAGGAGCAGCTGCGGGAGTAAACGAGTTAATTTTAAAAGACAATGGATTTGTTTATACAGGAACAGCACCATTGAATTTAAAATATTACACAAATCAAAATCATATTCGTAACTTCATCAATTCGAATAACACCTTTACAAATATCAATTTACCTGCTGTGAATTAAAGCTGGCTCTTTCGAGTTAGCCCTTTTTTATTCTACATCCACCAATTCATTAAGTTTAAATTCTGTATTCAATCCAAATGCATCCGTATAGTATACCGTTTATATTCTTATACATATTTGCAGTTATAATGCATGACTTTACATAGATGACAAACATACATTTTCGTGATACTTCATCTTGACAGGATAAGGATGTGGCCGTAACTGTAGATGGAGGTTTGGGATTAACTATTGATGCAAAAGTAATGGTAAGTGATTCGCCACAATATAAGGTTCATAATAGTCGCGGTAAAACATACTTTATTACAGAAAGTCCGATATATGTAGTTGGGAATTAAGAAAACTGTCTCTATAACAAACAAAAAACCCTAATACTCGATTTAATAGAGCATTAGGGTTTTTTGTTGTTTGATAGGAGGAAGGTCTTCTAATCAAACATTTCAATTTTCTTGGTTATGACATTACGAATACAAAAGTTAAATAAAAACATCACAATATAAAGATACCACATTACACAAGATAAATGTTATGCAATTTTGCATAATCATAGTTTGATATTACTTTCCTATGAAGATCATTCTTCCACGAAATGTTTTTTAGAAAAAAACTGACTATAATCAGTCAGCTATCCCCACAAACTCATCAGCTTGCTTAATAATTATGACTTTATCATGTTAATAAGAGCATCTCTATCAATTAATTCGATGTTCTTATTTGCTGCATATTGCCTTGCATTCTTATTGAAATTACTCAGTGTAACGAAATATCCTCCAACAGCATCAGCATCCACAATGGCGCTATGAAGTTTCTGAATAAATGGTCTTCCAATAGAACTTTTTGTATAGCGTTTCACCTCAACGAGCTTCATTTCTTTCCCTTTACGAAGAATAATGTCTTTTCCGCCATCATTAGAACCAGAAGTTACTTGGACTTTATAACCAAGATTGCGAAAGAGATCAGCTACAAAGTATTCGAACTCCCTTGGATCCATTACTTCTAAAGTACTACGAGTTGCAGTTTTCTCAATTCGCTGAGTCCTAATTATTTTAGGTGTTACTTTTGGACTTCTCGTTACCATACCGATGAGAAAAACAATCAAAAGCAATGCAATTGCCCAAATCATGTAATTCACCTCAGTATGAGTATGTCCAAATGGTGATTATGTGATTATTCTACTTCTTCCTCTATCCAAATTTCTTCTAAACGCATTTCTAGTGCACGAGCAATTCGATATGCGACAGGGAGTGTTGGAAGTCCACCTTTTAATAAATTAGTCATTGCAGAATTACTTATATTAGCTTTCTTTGCAATATATCCATATTTGATGCCTTTTTCATCAAGAATTTGTTTTAGTTGACTTCGCATAATTTTCACATCCATTTTAAATTTTTGCTTGTCCATATAAATATTTTGAGAATGGACGTGCAAATTCCTCCTTTCTAGTTCATATACCTTTATCAAGACCACGAGGAATACCAAGTGGAATCAAGGACATCAAGAAGGGAGAGGGTGCGCATGCGTTGGCAATATTCAAACGACTTACCTGTATCCATCAAAGGAATTAAGAAATATGTATAGGGCTTCTAATGGCAAAATAGAAACGAATACAATTGTGGACCACATGGAAAGACATGAGGTTTTTAATAATCGCGAATATAAAGGGTATTACCGTTTATCAAACGATATAATGGTTGATTTATATGAAGATGGGGACAAAGTTTTGGAATGGGGAGACGTTATAAATGAGTATCAACCTATAATGACTTCAAAGGGACTACAACTTATTAGAAAAGAGGGATTCAAATGACAATCGTAGGAGAAGCGGTAGTTGTATGGACGGCAACAGGCCTGTCAGTTATTACGATGAAAGTCGCTGAGAAAATGGGGCAGAGTGTTCCACATTGGCTTCCACGTATGACCATGTACACAACGCTCACAGGCTCATTTTTATGTCTTCTACGTTATGCTCTTTTCGCGTTTCTATAAAGGCATAGGGTAATGGAATTTAAGTTGCTAGAGATAACAAGGAAACTCACTTGTACGAACGGTGTTTATTAACGAGGGAGTTTTATACCTAATTAAAGGTATAAAAAGGGGGAGAAAAATGATCGAATTATTGTTGGTTCCAGCTGCAGGTTTAACAGTCGCATTGTTCGGTGATAAGTTCAAACGTAAAGATGATGATAAGCGAAAGATACAGGTATTCTTTGAAGTATCTGGAATCGCAATCAAAAGAGAAGATAAGCTACATTATCCAAAGTTTCAAAAGCAAATCGACGATAATCGCAGCACAACTTTTATTTACACTTTACCTGTTGGCATGCCGAGTAAAATCATTCAGAAAGTCGAGGATGTAGTGAGTGAGGGATTAAATAAACCCGTTCGAATCCAGTACGATAATTACAGATTGAATATTCGTGTATTCCATAAAGAAATACCGAAGAAATGGGATTGGTCCACTCGTTTAGTGACAAAAGGAAAATGGTGTGTACCTATTGGCCAAAGTTTAGAACGAATTATTTATCATGATTTTGATGAAACACCACATATGGCAATTGGCGGCTTAATTCGTATGGGGAAAACGGTGTTTTTAAAGAATATGTTTACCACCTTATCATTAGCTAATCCTGATCACGCCCATTTCTATTTAATCGATTTGAAAGAAGAAGGGCTAGAATTTAGCGAATATAAGAAACTGCAGCAAGTTGAACGGATAGCAGAAACACCACAGCAAGCACATGCGATGCTTATAAAAGTCATGGAGAAGATGAGTGAGCGCGGAAAGTTTATGAAAGAACGTGGTATCAAGAATATTGTTCATACAAAAGAAAGGGATCGATATTTTATCGTTATCGATGAAGGGGCGGTATTAGCTCTAGCAAAAGGATTACTAAAACCATATAATCAAATGTTAGAAGGGTGTCAATATATGATCAGCCACATTGCGCGAGTAGGTGGAGCGCTAGGTTTTCGGATTGTTTTTTGTACGCAATATCCAACTAGCGATTCACTACCAAGAGTAGTAAAGCAAATGTCTAATGCAAAACTTGGATTTAGATTGCCTACACGTACCGCATCTGAAGTTGTAATAGATCAGTCAGGTTTAGAAGAATTGCCATCCATTCCAGGAAGGGCCATTTACATGAAAGATACCTTTACACAGTTACAAGTCCCGTTTATCGAAGATGAGATCATGTGGAAACATCTTAGAGAATATGAGGTGGAGAAGGATGAGCACATTGAAACAACTGAAGAGGGAACGACAGATGATGATACTTGCGACGATTAGAAAGCTTCAGTTTGCGACAAGAAGGCATTTGATGTGTGTGCATATAATATAGGTGGTATACGGAATGCAAATCGAATCATGAAAGATTTAACTCCTTTTATTAGTCGTGTAACTTACTATAAAGAATATGTTTACTACTTAAACAAAGAGGGGCATGCATTATTAGGGGAAGGAAAGGTTGTTTCAAGAAATAGAATGGAGCATGCACTATTGAGAAATGAAGCCTGGTTAAATTTATATTGTCCTGATGATTGGCAAATAGAAACAGAAATAAGATATAGAAAAAATGGTGAGAAGAAAAGAATTATTCCTGATGTGAAGTATCGTGATGAAGAAGGAGTACTTCATGCAGTCGAGGTAGATCGATCACAGAAAATGAAAGTGAATGAAGAGAAGTTAAAAAAGTACGAAGAGTTCACACAAATATATAAACAAAAATATAATGGGAAAATGCCAATCATTCATTTTTTTACGGTAACAAAATATAGGGAAAAGAAGTTAGAAGAGTTAGCAGCTAAGTATGACGTATTTGTGAAGGTATATGTAGTAGGAGAAATATAAAAAAAGTGCTAACAAGTTTGCAAACGAAAATGCAAACTAAACGAATACTTCTTAGTAATGGTAAGAGGGAAATGGTCGCTGGTATGTCTTCTAAACCCTTATATATTAACGTTTATCAACGTTGCATAATCATGCATAAAACGTACTACTTCACCCGCACGCAATCCGGGCACCATGTAGTAAAGAATTTAACAACTACTGGCTCCTCGCTTGCGATGATGTCTTTGAATTCCTTGTCAGACTTGATTTCTCTCATGTTTTTGACTCCTTCCATTGTCATACGGATATGCTAGTATTTTTATGCAAAATCCGTATTTGCAAACATTAGTGTTTTTGAAATAGATTGTTTGCAAGATCTTCGACTGCTTTTTCTTGTAGGCCTGGTACAACATGTGAGTAGGTGTCTAATGTGATACCTACTCTTTTATGTCCTAATCGTTCACTAACAATCTTCGGATGAATACCTTGTTGCAACATTAATGTTACATGGGTATGTCTAAGATCATGGAACCGAATATCAGGAACCCCACTTTTCTTTATAAGCTTTTTCCAGAGCTGTGTCAAACTTCTGAAATTGCAGGGGTTACCATTATAAGTAGGGCAGACTAAATCATAATTGTTGTATCCATCGCCATACCGTTCTTTTTCTTCATATATTTTCTGAAGATGTTCTCGAAGTGCCTGTAGGGTAATTTCAGGTAGAACAATTAATCTCTTTCCTGTAGATGTTTTAGGTTCATGAAATTCTTTAGTGATATGAGAGAGGGACCGATTAACAGATAAGGTTCGTCTCTCAAAATCAATGTCTTTCCATTGTAGCCCTAAGATTTCTCCTTTACGCATTTCACAAGTGATAGCTAGTAGGTATGCAACATAGTACCTGCTATCTTTTGCATTGTCTAAAAAGCAAAGGACATGTTCTTCGGACCAAGTATTTACAGTTTTTTTTTCATCTTTTGGAGGGCTTACTACATCGGCAACTGAGAAGCATAATTGCCATCCTTATTGGGAAATTGCTTATTTCGATGATGAGGCTAATGCGGTCCGGAGCTACCAAAAAGGAGAGTACGCGATGTAAAGAAAAAAGGACAAGCAGTCGTACCTGCTGTCCTTTAATAGGAGAAAAATTATTCTGGTTTAGAACTACGAATAAACAGAAAATCTGCTTATAACCAGTGTTGTCAAAGATGTAAAAATCTATGCAACAAAAAAGCTTAGTCGGAATTCAAAACACCAAAATGGCTTGCATTGGTAAACAGGCTCAAAAGTAGTATATGTAAAATGAAAATTTTCATACAAAAGCAGACAACAATTTTTGTTGTCTGCCAGCGAGTCGAATGAGTTAGTCAATTGTGATAAATTGCTGTCCCATTACAAGAAGAGTGAAGCTGCTAGTTCAAACAGCTTGTAGGTAGTATTTTCGATACTTTAAAAAATATACAGAGAAAGCAGATAAGTGATGAACCTACCTGCTTTTACTGTAACACAAGAAAGAAGTACCAGCCGTGGATTAAGCGGCTTGGAAATAGTATGTATTGATTTCAAAATATTATTTAAGGAGTGAAGTCAGGTGGAATGTATCGTAAACGGTGTACATGAAATCACTCAGTTATTCAGTGAAGCAAAAGAGAAAAATAATGAATAAAAGAGAAAATCCCTGCGGGGACAGGGATTTTATAGGAGAGATATTGTTGTCGTACGATGTCGAAATTTGGCGTATTCGACGAATTAATATTATCACGAGTTTTCAAGTAATTGTGATGGTTTATGTGTCAAAAATGTGTACGACTTTCATATAAAAGCGTTATTTGCGCGACAC
>NZ_AYMH01000026.1:0-12532 GCF_000633475.1 Bacillus sp. H1a
TGGGCTTTCAAGTAGATTTAAAGGAATTCAATGAAATACTGGCAAAACTCCAAAAAGACACCAGTAAAACCAATGATCAACTTGACCAAGCCAAAAACGCATTGAATGGCATTATCCAAGCTGATGCCATGCAGGGTGAAACAGGAAAAGCGATTGTCAACGACATCAATAATAACCAAAATACAGTTGTGATTGGATTGAAAGATACCAATGAATTACTTAGTATAGAAATGGCGCAAACCTTACAGGATTTTCGGTCAACAACGGGAGAAAGTGATGAGAATGCGATTATTCTGGAAGATGCATTACTGCAAACACAAAACAAACTTTCCAATCTCCAACCCAAGAAACATGAAATGGATAGTCGCATCTCTAATATTTACAACAGCGTAAGTGATTTGATTTCACTGAGTATGCCGAACAGCCAGTTTGATGAAAAACTGGTTGCAGCCAGCAAAGAACTAGAGGATACGATTCAAAAAGTACAGCAATTTGAAAGCAAAAAAGAAAAAAGCGATGCGGAAAACATCCTCAATGCTCTAAACAACCAAGTTCAAATTGCAGGGAAGATGGGTAGTTTATCTTATACTGATCCGCAACTGCAAGCTTTCTTTGCGCTAGATGACTTGGCAAAAGGCATTCATGAAATGGATACACAAATCACGAAGGCGAAAAAAGAAGCGCAACTGCAAGCTGAAAGAGAAATGAAGAAAAAGCAAGAGGAATGGGCGGACAATCATCCAGTGGAGGCTTGGCTTCAAAACTTTTCCAAGAGTGCTGGTGAGAAATGGGATGTATTGAGAAAAGGCACAGAATGGGTAGGGGAGAACATTCCTTTCCTGAAAGGACTTGCTGATGATGCCTTGGTGCTGGAAGGTTTTTTAGGGGCGGCAGGTTCCGCTATTAGTGGGATTGCGATAGGTGCGACGAAATTAGTTCACCTAGCCTGGGAGCTTGGTGAATGGGGCTTTAACTCGATACGTGGCGTAGAAACAGAACAATGGAAACTGGACGATATATATGGAGCAGGTAATACGATAAAAAGTCTTGGACAAGCCATCATCAGCTGGCAAGATTATCCTAAGTATGGTAAGGCACTAGTTAACTCCGTAAAAGGTTATGTGGAAAAAGCATTGACTGACCCTTATGCTCTTGGTGGTGCGATATTTGATATTGGCAGTTGTTTTGTCGGCGTTGGTGAAGTAACCGCTGCAGTGAAAGGAACAGCTGCATTCGGAAAATTCGCAGAGGGTACAAAAGTCTTTCAGGTAGCCGCGAAAAATAGTAAAATAGTTGGTAAGTTGGAAGAAGTAACGGCATTAATGAATAAGTTGCCGGATAGTATCGTGGAGAAGATTAAAAATATTGAAATCCCGAATGTATTCCCTGAACCTTCGTTTGCTGGCGTTGGGAAAGTCGGAGGCGGAGGATTAGACTCTCTGAAAGATACTTATCAGCTTATGAAGGAGAATGTGGAGAAGGTTTTTGGTACGGGTAAAGGTGGCTCTGGCAGTAACATTTCAGAAAATATCTCAAAAGAAATTAAAAAGTTAGATAAAGAAATAAAAAGATTGAAAAAAGAAGAAAATGACAAAGAAGTCAAAAGATTAACGCGAGAAAGAAATAAATTGGCCAACAAGTTGGATACGAAAGATATTATTACTGATCGTTATGACTTGGAGGTTCCAAAGGAGCATGAAAGAAAAATCGATAATTCAAAATATTTTTCTCATGATAAAGGTGATTTTGGGGAAGAAGTGACAAAAATCTTAGCTAGACAAAATAATTTAGGTAAAGACGTTTCCGATCTATTCCAAGTGGGAAGAAACGGCATAGATGCAGCGTTTCTATCGGAAGGGCCGCCGCCAAAGTTAACGATTATTGAATCGAAGGCATCAGATTCCGCTAGTTTTAGTTACTCGAATAAACAGAAAAAGGGTGGAGATAAGTATTTCCAAGGCATGGTTAACAGCAAAGATCCTAGGTATGACAGTTTTAAAGGTAACTTAGAGGAACTGATGGAGGAGAATCCTGGTCTACAATTCGATTTTATTAGAGTTGAAACAGATATCAAGATCACTGATATTGGATTCGGCGTTGATGAGTTACAGGTAAAGGAATGGAAGGAAATAGATTAATTCATAGGGAGGATACAATGATAAACCAAAAAAAGTTAGAAATGGCTTTTAAAAAATATAGCAAAAATTTTGTGGATGGAATCAAATTTGAAGATGTGAAAGATAAATATAATGTCAGTAGAAGAAAGATTGAGAAAATCGTTGAGCAAAATGAAACAGATAAAGATCACATACTATTAATAAATCTAAGCAAAATTTCCTCATATCACTTGTCATTATGGAAAAACGATGTATTGATCAGCGGTGGAAACAATGCAGAAGGATTAAAGAACATGCAGAAGGTTTTATTTTACCAGTGCATGGGACAGGATCTCTATACAAGCAGGTATCCAGGAATGATCTTGGGATATACGTTTAGAGAAGTCGTTCTCACATTAGTTCATTTTGCAATGTATGGATGGGAGAAAGAAGAAAATATATTATATGATTTTATGACTCATCACTTCGGTGAACATTTAATAGATGCCAATGAAGAGGATAGACATATTTGGTTTTTGCTAGAGCTGTACTTGCAGTATAGAAATAAAACCATCATGGGAACGAATAAAAAATTGCATCTAGCTGTGAAAAATAAGTTTAAGGAAGCTGAACTGCGATGCGGCTCAATCCCTGAAGACCTGAACATTTATGCTGAAGTGCTGGAACGTTGGTCGACTGGTGATTTAGAAGAAATAGAACATCTAATTTCGATCATGTCTCAGTATCATTCTGCATTAGCTTCTGAAATCGGACAGCTAGGTGAATTTGGCGATTTCGGATACGGATTTTATCCTTTTGAAATCTTATTCTTGATCCATGTAAGAAAACAACTAGGATTACCAGTACCTAATCAATTCGATAATTTTCTGATGAATACTCCAGAAGCGAAAATGGTATTTGGAGAACGTGAGCCATACCCTGAATGGGACCCTGTGCTTCAGATGATCGATCAATTTTATCGTAAAAACTACCCGGAATATATTCCTAACAAGCATGGAGAATTATTTCAATAAAAGGAGGAAGCTAATATGCCTAATCAAGGGATAGCGCAGATTATATTTCCTGATAGCAAGGATTTGGAAACGTTTTTGAAGGAGCAAGGAAGTTATGACTTACATGAAGACCTATTAAAATATGGATTGACGACGAAACAGTTTTTATACGTTGACTATAAAGGTGAGCAATACCAAGAAATTGTCAATTTTATTCTTGATTACGAATTTGCCCACCAAATTGAATTAGCAACACAAGAAGAACTCGAGAAATTAGAAGCATTTAATTATGAATTTTTACCTGAAAAGATCCAGGAGGTCAACAAAATATTGTCACCAAAGGGGTATGGACTATTTACATATCCAAATTCGGGCGACTTCTTCGCACTATTCATTGTAAAAATAGAGAATATAGCAAAATTTCTGCAAGAAGAAGTGCTGCTCGATGATAGAATCCCTTTTCAAGAAAGGTGTATCAAGTATTATAGATAGACCTAAGATTGTATGTCTTCAACCTTGACTCCGGTCAAGGTTTCCTTATCAGTTAATATCAAGATTGCATAGCTATCTAGAATGTGCTATTTTTGGCCATGTACGATTGTAATAACGCCATGTGTTAAGGTGATCATTCACGTTCTTGCAAATCTATTTAAAACTTTTCGTATGAACATTAGTCAAAATAATAGAGATGTTTTGAATTTGGAAGGCTTGATACTAGAAATAGAAAAATAAGTTGAGAAATGTGCCTAGGTACATGCTTAATAAAAGAAGTCAATAGCGGCGTTATGAGAACGTAGTGGCTATTGACTTTTTTATTTTTACAACTGGGTTAGAATGAGGACAAAACAATGCAACTCGTGCCAACAATCATAAATGCTGAATTTGGACATCTGGGTGGTGTAAGAGAGAGAAACGCAGGAGTGTTTAAACCCGGAGGATTTGCTAATAGACATAAGGAGGAGCTTATAAAATGATTTTAAATGATCCAGTTTTCGGTGAACTTGAATATGAGTATGGTTGGGTTAAAGATACTACAATTCGTTTTTGGGGAAAAGAAACTGAGATAACTTTAATGATAGATGGGGAAGAGGACGACAATTTTGATGAGGAACAATATGTAGCATACACCTCGCTTATGCAAAATTGGGAACACTTGCAACAAAGTTTTTTGCAACCGATTTTAGAGTATTATAAACAGGAGCGACATGAATTAGGTTATGATATTGAAGTAAGTGAAAGTTATCCATTAGTTGAAACAACTGATCAAATATTAGAAATGATAGATTTAGACGGGATTGTTGTTCCTTATGGGGATTTGTGTGAAGGTAGAGACATTAGATTTACACTTAATTGTACATGGGATACAGAGAATGGGCTAGGAATTCGTATGTTAAATGAGATAGTAACTGAAGTAGGTTACCAGGATATTGCGATTTAAGTGTAACTATTAATCAATAATACACATGGATTGGAACTTATCGGCATAGGGAAATATAGACAGATAAAACAAACTTTATTTGAAGTGTACAAAAAAAGAAAAGGTCATTTTGAAGAATTGGCCTTATGATGGTTTACCATCATAAGCTCTTGTTTGGACCTCCGTCCCTTGATACGATAAAATAAGACACACGAACTTAGGCGAGATGACATTTTAATGGGCAACGGGTGCAATGACATGGAACGCATAGTAAACTAACGAATGCACACAAGCTCGTGCGTTTTAAAGGTATTACTTGTCACGAGACACAAAAGGGTCATACTATGTTTATGATACAATGAAACTTACAAACTTAGAACGAACATAGACACTTAGAAAACAAACGAACTTAAAGCACTTGATTGTCACTTATGGCAACGAGTGTTTTTTGCGTTGTAGCATGAAAAGTGAAACGAGCGTTATAATTTTATAAGTGCACTAAGGGTACGGTTAAGGTTACTAAGGATGTAGACAAAATTGATAATGGAGCTTATTAAAAAAAGAATATAGGAGATCCTCCAAAAGATATGTATGATCCACATGCACATCATATTCTATTTAAAAAAGGTCTTGGCCAGAAGTAAAAAGTACTTGTTCAAGAAGGTACGGGATAGACCCAATAATTGGTGTAGAAAACCTTGTTTGGGCACCAAATGCCGTAATAGGGCAACATAGTCTTGATGCTTTGGAGATTGTTGTAAAGCGGTTAAGGGATGTTGAAGCAATAGACGGTGACCTTGATTATATTGTTGAAGCTCTTAAAGATTTAGGAGACATAGCTAGTACAAGATAGTAGAGATACAGGAGGTAATGTTATGGATGAAAAAAGTTTAAATAAAGCAATAAGAAATGCAATTAAAATTGGTGATATTAATGAAGTAAAACGTTTAATAGGAGATAATCCAGAATCTTTACATTCAATGACACCATTTGGTACGTGGTTACATGTTGCAGCAAAGAAAGGGCATTTTGGAATAGTGGAATATTTAATCCATAAAGGAATTGATGTTAATACAAAAGGTGATATATTTGATGCTTCCCCTTTAAGATTGGCAGCAGGAGCGGGGCATTTGGAGATAGTAAAGTATTTAATTGAGGCAGGCACAGAATTAGATGTGAGCTTAGCAAAAAGAAATCCATTATTTGGTGCGATTTATGGTGGACATAAAGAAGTAGCTGAGTTTCTAGTTGAAAAAGGAATAGATATTTCAATTAGATACACTGGAGAAAATATTAAAAACATGGATGCTTATGAATATGCTAGAGAATTTGGGCAAACAGAAATTGCTGAATATTTAAAACAGAAGATGGATGAAAAAGAATAGGCTGTTAAAAAGTACATACTCCATGATGGTTGTACCATCATAAAGTATTACGTGCAATGATTGAACAGATAACGAGATACGAGCTTAGGCGAGATGACATTTTACTATGCGACTAATATAAAGACATGGAATGGACATGAAACTAAAGAACTCGTAAACTTGTAAGTTTTAACGTAGTAGTTGTCACGACATATAAAAGGTGTCATACTATTACCACAAAACTTACAAATTTAATGCTACTTAAAAATAGATGAAATTAAAGCACTTAATTGTCAATTATGACAACGAGTGCTTTTTTGCATTTTAGCGTAGAAATAAGTCGGTACACGTATAATTTTATAAGTATACTAAGGATACGGGTAATGGTAGTAAAGTAGATGTCCCTTATGGAACACAATTTCGTAAGACTGGTAACGAAAAAGAACTAAAACCAAATGTGAAGTACAAAACAAAAGAAGGATATACCTATGAAACCAACAACTTTGGTCGAATTGATAGTGTCGAAGCGGAATTACAACTCGGCAAAGGAAAGAGAAATCAATATGCTCAAAGTAATGTAGGTGGAACAGACAGAATTAGAGGTAATTATCCAGGGAGAGATGATGGTGGCCATTTAATTGGTAGTCAATTTAAGGGATCTGGAGATATTGATAACTGAGTTCCAATGAATTCCCAAATAAATGAAGTTGGTGGGAAATGGCATTAAATGGAACAAGAGTGGGCATCGGCATTAGAAAGAAAAGAAAGTGTAAACGTAAAAATAAAACCGCAATACACTGGAAATTCAGCTAGAACCTGATAGTTTTATAGTTACTTACTCGATCGATGGCAGTAGGATGAAAAAGGTTACAATACTAAATCAAATAGGAGGTTAGTGAAATTATGGAGCAACAGATGAATCAGATGTATCCCTTGATTGCGGAGCATATTATAGATATGATACCTGATGGTGATTGGAATGAAATTTACTTGTATGCTGAAATATTGGATGGTTCTAGAGAGGTGTACTTTTATTTCAATACTTCTGACAACGAGGATTTTTTGTATTCTCATGATATTCCTGAAAAATATAATGTGAGTGAAGAAATCTACGATAACCTGTTGGTGAAATTACAAACTAAATTTAATGATTTAAGACAAATATTTATTGACCATGATCAAGAGCCATGGACGAATTTAACTTTAATATTGAAGTATCCTGGAAAGATAAAACTTCATTATGATTATGTAGATATAATAAATTCAAAAATATCCCCGACTCAACGACAAATGATTTTTGAATATCAACATTTGGGTTTGTTACCTCAAAGTGAGAAAAACAGACTGTTTGTACAAAATTATGTAAATAATCAAAATGACTAGCAATAAAAGTAACATCAATAACTTAAATCTTGATTAGCCATATGACTTACAAGGTTTGAGTTGGTTTATACTAAAAAATGCATACTCCGTGATGGTACCACTATCACGGAGTTCTGTAACAATTTGAACTATGGTAAATAAGAATAATAACTAGGTGAGAGGACATTTTACTGGGCGACGGGTACAATGACATGGAACGCATAGTAAACTAACGAATGCACACAAGCTCGTGCGTTTTAAAGGTATTACTTGTCACGAGACACAAAAGGGTCATACTATGTTTATGATACAATGAAACTTACAAACTTAGAACGAACATAGACACTTAGAAAACAAACGAACTTAAAGCACTTGATTGTCACTTATGGCAACGAGTGCTTTTTGCGTTATAATTTTATAAGTGCACTAAGGGTACGGGAGAAGGTAGCGATATTCCACCTGCCTTCAAGCAAGAGGAATTTGCCAGTACATATGGATTAAGATTTAAGCAAACACACGCAGAAACAAATTTAACGGTTGTTTTCGAAGGGGCTAGAGGTGGGTCTTTATGTACTCTAAAACCACCACCAGATCCTACGTTACAGAAAATTTTAAATGAAGCTGGTATTAATGGAATTGAGTATAAAAATGGAGTTCCTGATTTTTCACCTATAGCAAAGGCACAGTTGGAAATCGATTATATGCTAGGTGGAAAAGGGGCTAAAGGAAATACTGCTAGTGATTATAATTTTAAGCAAGCAAATGAAAGGTTAGCAGATCAGCTTAATAATTCACCAGAATTGGCAAACCAATTTGGAATGGAAGCTGGTGGAATTACGGCAAAAGATATAGAAAAATATCGAGTGAAAAATAAATTAACATGGCATGAGTTAAATGATGGAGTTACTATACAACTTGTGCCAACAGAAATATACGCCAAATTTGGACACCTTGGTGGATTTGGTGAAATAAACGCAGGAGCTTTTGAACCTGGAGGATTTGCAAATAAATAATAAGGAGATTATAAAATGACAATAAATGATAAAGTTTTTGGAGAACTTGATTATCAGTATACATGGGTAGGATACAGAACCATAAAGTTTTTAGGAAAGGACACGGAGATAGCATTATTAATTGGAGGAGAAGATGATGGTAAATTTGATGAAGGTCAATATGTGGCATACAATTCATTAATGGATAATTGGGAGAAAATTCAACATAACATATTACAACCAATTTTAAATTATTATAAACAAAAAAGGCATGAGCTTGGTTATGATGTTGCATTTAATGAAGACTACCCATTAATTGAAACAGTTGATCAATTAATAGAACATATAACATTAGTAGGTATTTCTGTTCCGTATGATTTCCTTCGCGATGGACGTGATGTAGGGGTCTCGTTTGATTGTTCATGGGATGAGGAAAATGGTTTAGGAATTCGTCTTATAAATGAAAGGGTAGATGAAGTAGGTTATCAAGATGTCGCTATTTAAAATAGGCTGTTAAAAAGTACAGACTAATGATGGTTGTATCATTATGGAGTACAATGTGCAATGAAAGAACAGAAAACAAAGTACGAGCTTAGGTGAGATGAGGTTTTATCTGGCTACGAATATATACACTTAGAATGAACATGAAACTAATGAACTCGTACAAGCTCGTAAGTTTTAATGTACTTGTCGCGATGCATATAAGGTGTCATAATTTTACTAAAATACTTATAAATTTATGCTACTTAAAAACAGATGAACTTAAAGCACTTGATTGTCAATTAAAGACAACAAGTGCTTTTTGTTTTGAGATTACAACATAGGGTACTGGTAAAATTGATTATGATGAATTGAAAGTACGGCTTAAAGAACGTTATAAAAGATTTGTGGATGATACGAGACAAAATATATCACAAACAAGTACAGAATTGCTTCCAAATGAGTTGAATCATGAAAAGTTTGGAAGGTTGCCCAATGCAAAAGGAGACAATATAACAGGTCACCATATGCCGCCTAATAAATATATGCAAGAAGAGTTTCAGATTAAAACTAAAGATAGTTATGCGATGTTCTTAGAGCATCCGCATCCAGGACAAGGTGGATGGCATAGGAGAACTTTTACATATGGATTGAGTAAAAGAACAAGGCCAGAGGATTTTGATTTATATATGTCTTTGAAGCCATGGGATTCTCTAGCGTTTGATATTAATGATTTAAGGCGAATTATGAAAGAAGATGGATTATATAACAAAGAAAATAGAGAGAAGTTTAATGTGATTTTTCCTCAAGATTACAAAAATTGTGTAATGAAATATAATGGTGGTCATCCAGTACCGAATATATTTTTCTTTGAAGATGGAGGAGAAGGGGTTTTTGATTGCCTACTAAGCTACACGAATGAATATATTAGCATAACAGTTACTTATGATATTATCACACCATACATCCCAAAGGGAATAATACCCTTTGCTACGGATCCATTCGGTAATAAAATATGTTTTGATTTTAGAAATGATAAACACTCACCAACAATAGTTTTTTATGATAGCGATGAGTGTGATGAACAAGCAATTGAATATATTTGCAGTACTTTTACAAATTTAATAGATTCGTTGCATTTTAGTGAAAACGAATGAGTCGGAGGTCGATGAATTATGAATCTTAATTTTGAATATACTTTCAAACAAATTAAAGCCGAAGATATAGAAATCTTTGAAAGACTTAATGGATTAGAACTACCAGAGGACTATAAGAGTTTCTTATTAATAGATAATGGTGGTAAATCTAATAGAAGAAGATTTACTACGAAAGATGATGTAGTTACGTCATCAATTATGATGTTTTTTCCACTATCAGAGGAAACAGAAAATAATCTACAAAATTCTTTAAATTATTATATTAAGGGAAATAAATTTCCTTCTAGACTTATTCCAATAGGAAAAGATCCAGCTGATAACATTATATGTATGTCAATCCATGGTAGCGATATAAGTAGTGTTTATCACTGTCATACCTATCAGATAAAAAATGAAGCGGAATTAGAAGCAAAGTTTATTAGGGAAATAGCTTCTAGTTTTACGGAATTTATTAATAAACTTTCTGAGAAATAGAATTGTATTGTCAGAGGGCGAATTTGTAAAATACCCACATTAGGTACCGTTGGTTGAGTAGGTAGAAAAAGAGCAGTGACGGATTGTATAATCCATTATTTGAATGAAAGTTAAACAACGTTATCGAATGAACCCATCACTCAACCAATAACACATATAACCTCTTTGTAAAGTACAGAAAAAATAGACCGGACTTATATCATGACAACAAGAACATACAATCAACAAATCAAACCCTTTATAATTTGATAAACACGCTTGCTAAGCTTTCAAAGGCTCGTTCCAACTGAACGATGAGGAGGAATGAGCTTTTTTCATGACTAAAAATAAAGGAGGAAAATTTGACTTGGGAACCAAATGCTGTAATAGGACAACACAGTTTTGATGCTTTGGAGGAAGTAGTGAGTTGGTTAAGAGTTGTTGAAGCAATAGACGGTGACTTTGATGATATTGTTGAAACTCTTAAAGATTTAGGGGACATAGTTAGTACAAGATAGTAGAGATACAGGAGGTAATGTTATGGATGAAAAAAGTTTAAATAAAACAATAAGGAATGCAATTAAAATTGGTGATATTAATGAAGTAAAACGTTTAATAGGAGATAATCCAGAATCTTTACATTCAATGACACCATTTGGTACGTGGTTACATGTAGCTGTCAAGAAAGGACACCTTGAAGTGGTTGAGTATCTAATTAATAAAGGTATAGATATTGAAGCTAGAGGTGGCACATTTGATGCTTCTGCATTAAATTTGGCAGCAGGAGAGGGGCATTTGGAGATAGTAAAGTATTTAATTGAGGCTGGTGCAGAATTAGATGTGAGCTTAGCAAAAAGAAATCCATTATTTGGTGCGATTTATGGTGGACATAAAGAAGTAGCTGAGTTTCTAGTTGAAAAAGGAATAGATATTTCAATTAGATACACTGGAGAAAATATTAAAAATATGGATGCTTATGAATATGCTAGAGAATTTGGGCAAACAGAAATTGCTGAATATTTAAAGCAGAAGATGGATGAAAAAGAATAGGCTGTTAAAAAGTACATACTCCATGATGGTTGTACCATCATAGAGTATTATGTGTAATGATAGAATAGAAAAAGAGGTACGAGCTTAGGCGAGATGACATTTTACTATGCGACGAATATAAAGCATGGAATGCACATGAAACTAACGAACTCCTAACCTCGTAAGTATTAACGTAGTAGTTGTCACGACATATAAAAGGTGTCATACTGTTACTATAAAACTTACAAATTTATGCTACTTAAAAATAGATGAACTTAAAGCACTTGATTGTCAACTAAAGACAACAAGTGCTTTTTATTTTAAGATTATAACATAGTAAAAATACACTCGGTAAAGTAAAAGGACAAGACCATGCAGGGCATTTAGCAGGTCAGGTGATAGATTTGGAGGTTCGCCTAAAGTTGACAATTTAGTTTCGCAATTATCTGATGTTAATTTGAAGCAATATAAGAAGATTGAAGAAGAATGGGCTGCAGCTTTGAAAGCAGACCCCCCTAAAGAAGTAACTGTTGATGTTAAAATGGTTTATTCTGGAAATAATATGTACCCAAAGGAATTTATAGTTAATTATTCTATTGATGTTAAATGGGCATTTGAAGTTATTGAGAATTAATCTAAGGAGTGAAAAAGTAATATGAAAGAATTTGAAGATAAGTTTAGTGAATTGCAATCAGATATGATAGCTATATGTATGGAATTTGTTGAAGATAGAGCCGATAAAGTATATGTTTATGCTTCATGTGAAGAAGGTATTATTTCAGGTAGATTCTTTTATTTAATTAATAATAAGTATGTAAAGCCTCATAAAGTGAATGATGCATTGGAGAATGGGGATGAAAGATATGATGTATCTCCAAAGCGAGGGTTTACGGTATTGCGTATAATATGTGAAGACATCAAAAAAATAAAAGAATTGTGTAAAGAATATGAAAGAGGCATACCAACGGAGATGAAATTAATATATGATGTTAAGAGTGGTAATTTCAAAGCTGGGTACAAGTATGATTTAGTATATACGAATGATGATATTAAAACAGCAGATCATATTGCTGATGAGTGGTTTGAAGAAGTGAAAAATAATAACCTTTAAAAGGTTTACAGTAATAGTTATATCTAAGTTGAATGGACAATTCATGGTGGTTGTACCA